>NZ_LDNX01000046.1:0-52443 GCF_001027955.1 Kocuria sp. SM24M-10
CGGGCACGGGAGCGGTGCGGCTCGGCCCGCCGGTCCCGGCGGGGTCCGGGCCGCGGTCGGAGGTGTTGGCGTGGATCAGTCCTCCCGTGCCGATCAGCAGCAGCAGCACCGAGGCCAGCAGGAACCACGAGGAGCTGCGCGCGGGGCGCTCCTCGGGCTGCTCGGCGTCCGGGCGTGCCGGCTGCAGGACGGTGGTGGACATCCGTCCCAGGGTAGGAGCGACGGTGGGGGCAGGTCTGCGGCCTCTTGGGGGGACAGCCGGCCGCGACCGCCTACGATGAGGGCGTGACCGCCGAGATCATCGCCACCCTCATCACCGCCGTCCTGCTCGTCGTCGGATGCCTCGGCGTCATCGTCCCGGTCCTGCCGGGCTCGATCCTCATCGTCGTGGGGCTACTGGTCTGGGCGCTCACGGTGCAGGCGGTGGAGGGGTGGACGGTGCTGGTCGTCGGCTCCGTGCTGGCGGTCATCGGGATGGCCGCGAGCGCGGTGCTCACCGGCGCCCGGCTCAAGCAGCGGCAGATCCCCAACCGCTCCCTGCTGTACGCGGCGGCGGGCGCCGTGGTGGGGCTGTTCGTGATCCCGGTCGTGGGGATCTTCGTGGGCTTCTTCGTCGGCCTGCTGCTGAGCGAGACCGCCCGTCAGCGCGACCTGCGCACCGCCCTGGACTCCAGCTGGGCGGCCCTCAAGGCCGCGGGCCTGGGCATCGTGGTCGAGTTCGGCTGCGCGCTCGCCGCCTCCAGCGTGTTCGTCCTGGGCGCCCTGGTCCTCTTCCTCACCGCCTGAGCGGCCGCCGCGCGGCGAGGGAGCGGGCCCCGCGGGGAGGACCCGAGGACGGAGGAGGGCCCGGGCACCCCGGTGCCCGGGCCCTCCTCCACCCGGTTGCGGGTCAGCGCCAGGGCAGGGGCACGACCTCGACGTCCTGCCCGGCGGCCACCCCGCCCGGGGGCACCACGATGATGACGTCCGCGTGCGCGAGCCCGCGCAGCATGTTCGCGCCGACCCGGTCCCGCGGGGCGACCGTCCCGTCCTGCAGGTAGCCGGGCACCAGGGCGGTCACCTTCTGGCCCGGCAGCTCCTCGGCCGCGGGCAGAGTGCGCGTGGTCGGGGCCGGGTCGCCGTGCAGCCGGGCCAGCAGCGGCTGGGCCACCGTGAACATGCTCGTCATGGCCGCCAGCGGGTTCCCGGGCAGCCCGACGACGAAGGGCCCGTCCTCGGGCAGGCGGGCGAGGAACGTGGGGTGGCCCGGACGCTGGGCGAGGCCGTCGAGGAGGAAGACCGCCCCGAGCTCCTCCAGCGCGGAGCGCACGTGGTCGGCGTCGGAGTGGCCGGTCCCGCCGGTGGTGATGACCACCTCGGTGCGGGCGTCGAGCACCGAGGCCATGCCGGAGGGCGCCTCGGTGAGGGCGGAGAGCATGGCCTTGGCGGTGTCCTCCACGCGCCGCAGCTGGTCCACGGACCCGCCCAGCATCTCCACGAAGGTGGGCAGCTGCGGGCCGAAGGCGTCACGGACCTGGCCGGGCTCGGGGATCCCGTCCTCGACCACCTCGCTGCCGGTCAGCAGGATGGTCACGCGCGGGCGGCGGCGGACGGGGAGCATGTCGTGGCCGCTGATCGCGGCGAAGGCGATGTGCGCCGGGTTGAGCAGGCACTGCCCGTGCAGGATGACGTCCCCGGCGGCCACCTCCTCGCCGGTGCGGCGGATGTTCTGCCCGTAGGGGATGTCCTCGGCCGAGGGGGCGTGGGCGGCGATGGTCAGCACCGTGCCCTCCTCGGACAGGTGCGCGAACTCGTCCCGCAGCACCGCCCGGGCACCGGCGGGGACGAGCCCGCCGGTGACGATGCGCGTGGCCTGCCCCGGCTCCAGGTTGAGCACCGGGCGGTAGAGGTCCTTCGGGGGGATCGTGAGCATCTTGCGGGGATCGGTCTCCACGGGCTCCGGGAAGACCACGGTCCACGGCTGCGGGCCGGCCACCGCGTAGCCGTCCATGGCGGAGGAGGCGTAGTGCGGCACGGGGATCGGTGCGGTGACGTCCTGGGCGAGGACCCCGCCGAGGGCCTCCTGCAGGGGCAGCCAGTGGCTGGGGAGGGCGGTGGCCACGTCGTAGGAGAACTGCCGGGCCCGGTGCCACTCGGCGTCCTGGAGGGTCTCGACCTCCACGGGCGCGGGCGCGGGGGCGTCGTCGTCCTCGATCACGGGCAGCGCGTGCGTGTAGGGGCTGTTGGTGTCGTGGGGCAGGGGCAGTCCGGACATCAGTTCTCCTCGGGGGTTCGGCGGGCGGCGGGGACGAGGTCGCCGACGGTGCGGAGGGCGCGGCGCAGCGCGTCGTGCTCCTCCTCGCCCGCGGCGACCGCCCGGGCCACGTGGTAGCCCAGCAGGTAGGCGGTGGGCGGGACGGCCGGTCGCACGGTGCGGTGGGCCACCCGCCCGGTGAGGCCCAGCACGGCGTCCAGCGGCAGCTCGGTGTCGGGGACGTCCAGGGCGGCGCGCACCGCCGCGAGCCACTGCTCGAGCGTCTCGTGCTCCGCCGGGCTCAGGTCCTTGGGCATGCCGTGCTCCTCCCGGGCGGGGGACCGCCCGTTCGTGGTCAGGTCAGGTGGTGCCTCCGCACATCGTCCCACGTATCCACGTCCGCGGTGGCGTCCTCGGCCACGGTGACGTCGTGCAGGCGGAGGTGGCGCAGGAAGGAGAACACCGAGCGGTCCGCGGGGTCCTGGCCCGCGTAGGCCGCGCGCAGCGCCTCCGAGCGGTACAGGGCCGCGAGGGGCTGGCGGCGGCCGTCGGGCGGGACGCCGACGTGCCCGTCCGTCCCTGGCACGATCCTCGCGGCCTCCAGCAGCAGCGGGACGGCACGGGCCACCCCGGGCATGTCGCAGGCGAGGACCAGGGTCCACGGCGCCTCGGGCAGCGCCTGGAGGGCGCGCAGGCCCGCCGCGATGCCCGCGGCCGGTCCGGAGAACGGCGGGTCCTCCCGGGCGCGCAGCACGCCCGCGGGGACGGCGAGCTCCGGGGGCCCGACGACGACGATCCCGGCCGCTCCCCGGACTGCGTCGAGCGTGAGCTCCACGAGGGTGCGCCCGTCCTGCCGCAGGCCCGCCTTCGGCCGCCCGCCCAGCCGGGAGGAGCGCCCGCCGGCCAGGACGACGGCGTGGAAGACCGGGGCCGGGTCCGTGGCGCCCACCCGTTCACCCCCCGGAGAAGGGCGGCAGGACGTCGAGCACCGCCCCGGCCGGGACCGGGGTGGCCGGATCGGGGCAGGCCACGCCGTCGAGCAGGAAGCTCGACCGGGCCAGCACCTCGGCCAGCGGCGGCTGCCCCGGCGGCGGCTGCGGGTGGGCCCGGACCAGCAGGGCCTCCACGTCCCGGCGGGTGCAGGGCCGGTCGGCCGGGACCGCCAGGGTCTCGGCCTCGGTGCCGGCGGCGGCCCGGGCGGCGGCGAAGTAGCGGATCAGCACGCCCCTCAGCCCCCGATCGCGCTCATCGTGCGGGCGGGCTGGACGTAGTCGGCCGAGTCCAGGCCGGTGTGCTCCATCCCGTGCGCGGCGGGTTTGACCCACATCGCCGCCCGCCAGCGCTCGGCCAGCTCCGCGTCGGTCGCCCCGGCGCGCAGCAGCGGGAGCAGGTCGACCTCCTCGTGGGAGAACAGGCAGGAGCGGATCCTGCCCTCGGCGGTGATCCGGGTGCGCTTGCAGTCGGCGCAGAAGGGCTCCGTGACCGAGGCGATCACTCCCACGGTGCCCAGCGGCTCGTCGTCGCCACCGGAGCCCACGGCGGGATCCAGCGCGGGTTCCTGGGCGGGATCCTGCGCGAGAGCCGCGGCGGAGGGCGCGCGGTGCACGTCCCAGAGCTCGGCCGGGGCGCCGTCACGCTTCCCCGGGTGCGGGACGAGCCGGAACCGGGTGGCCAGCCGGTCGCGGATCTGCGCGGCGGTGACCATGTCCGCCCGGGTCCAGCCGTGGTCGGCGTCCAGGGGCATCTGCTCGATGAAGCGCAGCGCGAAGCCGTGCTCGAGCGCCCAGGCCAGCAGCTCGGGCGCCTCGTGGTCGTTGATCCCGCGCATGAGCACCGCGTTGATCTTCACCGGGGTCAGCCCGGCCGCCGCGGCGGCCTCGGCCCCGGCCAGCACGTCGGCGAGCCGGTCGCGGCGGGCGAGCCGGCGGAAGGTCTCGGCGTCCAGGCTGTCCAGGGAGATGTTGATCCGGGTCAGCCCGGCCCGCGCCAGGGCGGGTGCACGGGCGGCGAGGCCGATGCCGTTGGTGGTCAGCGAGATCGGCAGGTCCCGGTGCGCCGCGCGCACCCCGGCCACGACGTCCTCGAGGTCGCGGCGGACCAGGGGCTCCCCGCCGGTCAGGCGCAGCTCGGTCACGCCGAGCTGCCGCACCCCGACGCCGACGATCCGGAGGATCTCGCCGGGGGTCATCAGCTGGGCGGCGGGCAGCCAGGGCAGGCCGTCGGCGGGCATGCAGTAGGTGCAGCGCAGATTGCACTTGTCGATCACCGACAGCCGCAGATCGGTGGCGCGGCGGCCGTGGCGGTCCAGGAGCCCCGTTCCGGCCGGGGCTCCGCTCGGCGCCGGTCCCGCACTGCGGATCTGCGGAAGTCCCAGGGAAACGCTCATGTCACCGCCTCGGTGGTCGCGTCCGGCCCGCACGGTGCTCGGCGTGCCGGGATGGTCCGCCCAGTGTAATCAGTCCCCAGCATGCCGAGAATGTCCGGTGCGCCGGCCGGGTCCTCCACCGGCGGTCCGCGCCGTGTCCGCGCCGCGCCCGTCCTGCGCCTGCACCGCGCCCTGGCCGGGGTCAGGCCGGCTCCGGCGGGGCCTGCTCGTCCAGCCGCGCGAGGGCCTCCGTCCAGCGGGCCTCCCGTTCGGCCGGGCTCTGCTCCCACCAGGGCGTGCCCCGTTCGCCCAGGCCGCGCTTCGCCAGCCCGACCCGGTCCCGCACGGCCCGCAGCCGGTCCTCCGAGCCCTCCCGGCGCGCGGTGCGCACCGCCGCGCGGGCACGCCCCAGGTGGGATCTGAGCCGGACCGCGACGTCGTCCGGCAGCGCGGGATCCTGCCGCCGCCAGCGCCGCCCGTCCACCACGATCCACCGCCCGTCCGGCGTGTGCTCCACCTCCCGCTGTGCCATGCCACCGATCCTGCCAGGTCCGCCCGCCGCGTGCGCTCCGCGGCGGGCCCCTACGCTGGGGGCATGAGCAGGCACGCGCAGCACCCGGTCCGCAGCGTCGACGAGCACCGCCGTGCGGTCACCGAGGCCCTGCGCGGGATCCGCCCGCGCGGGGAGACCGTCCCCCTGCGGGAGGCCCTGGGCCGGGTCCTCGCCGAGGACCTCGTGGCGCCCCTGAGCCTGCAGCCCTTCGAGAACTCGCAGATGGACGGATTCGCGGTGCGCGCCGCCGACACCCGGCGGGCGCCGGGGGAGCAGGACGCGCGGCTCGTCATCGTCGCCCCCGTCCCGGCGGGCCACGTCCCGGGGCCCCTGGCGGCCGGGGAGGCGGCCCCCGTCATGACCGGTGCGCCGCTGCCGCCCGGGGCGGACGCCGTGGTCCCGGTCGAGGAGACGCTGCCGGGCGGCTTCCCGGCTCCCGGGACCGTGCTGCGCGTCCCGGCCGACCAGCCGGCGGGCCGGTTCGTGCGCCGGGCGGGCGAGGACCTGCTCGAGGGCACGACGGCGCTGTCGGCGGGGCAGCGGCTCACACCCGCCCGGATAGGCCTCGCCGCGGCCCTCGGGTGCGCCGCGCTGCGCGTGCGGGCCCGGCCCCGGGCCGTGGTCTACACGACCGGGGACGAGGTCGTGGCCCCGGGGGCCGAGCGCGGTCCCGCCCAGATCTTCGACGCGAACGCGGCGATCCTGGCCGCCCAGCTCACGGAGGCCGGCGTGGAGGTGCTCGCCGCCCACCTGGTTCCCGACGACGCCGGGGCCTTCGCCGCGCGGCTGGCCGCCGACGCCGCCCGGGGACCCGACCTCTTCGTCTCCTCCGGCGGCGTCAGCGAGGGCGCCTACGAGGTCGTCCGCCAGGTGCTCGGGCCCCACGGCGAGTTCGTGCACGTGGCGATGCAGCCGGGCGGGCCCCAGGGGCTCGCCCTCCGGGACGGGGTGCCCTTCGTGTGCCTGCCCGGCAACCCCGTGAGCACGCTGGTGTCCTTCGAGATGTTCCTGCGGCCGGCGCTGACGGAGACCGTGGGCGCCCCCGTCCCCCGCCCGCTCCGCACCGCGCGGCTCGCGGAGGCCGTCCGCCCGCTGCCCGGCAGGACCCAGGTCCGCCGGGGCGTCTGGGACGGCGCCGTGGTGCGGATGGCGGGCGGTCCCGGCTCCCACCTGCTGGCCGCCGCGGCCCGGGCCAACGCCCTCGTCCTGCTGCCGCCGGGGGACGCGGAGCTGCCGGCGGGTGCTCCCGTGGAGCTGCTCGCGCTCGACTGACGGTGGCCGGGACCGTCCGCCCCGCTGACTAGACTGGCCTGCGCCCCTCGCCCGGCCGCCCGGCCCGGGACCGGGGAACCCCGTGTCGACCGATCCCGTGACGACCGCTACAGAACAGGCCCTCATGAAGTCCCTTCCCGCGCCCCTGCTGCTCGCCGCCACCGCCGTGATCCAGGCGCTCGGCCGCTACGAGTACCACCAGAACGCGATCACCGTGGTGGGCCAGATGCTGTTCCCCATCTTCTTCGCCGTGCTGGCGATCTTCCTCGCCCGGCGCGGGACGGAGGGCGCCTTCGGCACCGTGCACCTCGTCCTCCTCGTGGCCGGCGCGCTCCTGTTCGTGCTCAGCCTGGTGGGCCGCAACGGCACCGTCCCGCAGCTCTACCCCTCGGTGTGGGTCTACTACACCGCGTTCGCGCTCGTGGCGGTCGAGGCGGCGCTGCGGATCGCCGGCACTCCCGGCCGGGGGCGCGGCACCCCCAGGGACGAGGGGCCCGCCCGGCGCTGAGGGGCTAGCCGGTCCCGCCGGCACGCGCCACGACGAGCGCCGCCAGCTGCTCCGGGCGGGTCTCGGGCAGGCAGTGCCCGGCGTCCAGCTCCACGAACCGGTACGGGCCGCGCACGTGCTCGGCCGTCAGCTCCGCGGCCCGGCGGCCCAGGGCGGGATCCCGGTTGCCCCACGCGTAGGTGGTCGGGACGTCGACCGGCCCCGTGCGCAGCCGCGACAGCGGCACGGCGCGGTACCAGTCCAGGGCCGCGGTCAGCGCGCCCGGCTGCCGCATCCGGGCGGCGTAGCGGGCTGCCTCGGCGGCGGGCAGGCCGGAGCGGCGCAGCAGGTCCTCGAGCCGCGGGCCCAGCGCCGTCTCCGGGAGCCGGGGCAGCTGGAAGGCGGCCACGTAGGCGGAGCGCAGCCCCTGCCCCGATCGGACCAGGGACCGGGACAGCGCCCGCGGATGCGGCACCGAGGCCACGGTGAGGGACGCCGTCCGCTCCGGACGGTGCGCCGCGAGGGCCCACGCCACGATCCCGCCCCAGTCGTGGCCGAGCACGTGCGCGCGCTCCACCCCTGCGGCGTCGAGCACCGCCACGGCGTCCTCGACGAGCAGCTCCAGCCGGTAGGCCCCGCGGCCGCGGGGCCGCGCCCCGGGGGAGTAGCCGCGCTGGTCGGGGGCCAGGGTGCGCAGGCCCGCGGCGTGCAGCGTGGGCGCGAGGCTGTCCCAGCTCGTGCGGTCCTGGGGGAAGCCGTGCAGCAGCAGCACCGGGGGGCCGTCGGCGGGCCCCTCGTCGCGGACGTCGAGCAGCAGGCCGGCCGACGGGCACCGGGCGAGCCGCTCCGGCCCGCCGGGGCGGACGGTCCCGTCGCCGACCCGCTCACTCATCCGGGGCCCGCCGCGCCTCCGACACCGGGGTGCGCCACTCTCCCGGGTCCGCGACCGGGAACCGGCGGCCGGTCACGAGACCCGGCACGACGCGCACGAAGCTGCCCTTCCGGCCCGACTGCCACGGGAACAGCGGCAGGTCCAGGGTGTCCGTCAGCTCCTGGATCTGCTGGATGCGCTCGGCCCGGCCCTTGAGCACCACGCTCCACCCCTGGGCGGAGGACGCGTCGTACCCGTCGATCTCCACCGCCACCGGGACGCCGGTCAGGGCGGCCGCGAGCTTCGTCCCCTCGGCCGAGCGGAAGACGAGCGTCCCGTGGTCCACCACGAAGTTGATCGGGAAGATGTCCGGGTGGTCCTCCACCCACACGGCGAGGCGGCCGACACCGGCGTCCCGCAGCAGCTCCCAGCAGGTGTGCACCGGCAGGTCCTCGACGTGGCTGGCGTGCTCGTCCGTCATCGTGTGCTCCTTCGCAGGTCGGCGGCATCGGCGGCGCGGGAGGGCGTGCGGCCAAGCTAGCACCGCGCCCGACCCGGAACCAGGCCCGGCCCCGGAACGGACGCGGGCCGGAGCAGTGGGCCAGAATAGGAGGACGCACCGACCGGAGACCCGAAGGGACCGCACCGAGATGACCGATCAGCAGCAGGGCCTCACGCACGTCCGGGCGGACGGCTCCGCGCACATGGTGGACGTCTCGCACAAGGACGTCACCACCCGCGAGGCCACCGCGACCGCCACGCTGCGCACCCGGCCCGACGTCGTCGAGCAGGTCTTCGCCGCGGACCTCCCCAAGGGCGATGCCCTGCCGGTGGCCCGGGTCGCGGGGATCATGGCGGCCAAGCGGACCCCCGAGCTCGTCCCGCTGTGCCACCCCCTGCCGATCAGCAAGGTGGTGGTGGACTTCGAGCGCCTGGCGGACGGGGTGCGGATCACGGCCACCGTGCGCACCCGCGGGGTGACCGGCGTGGAGATGGAGGCGCTGACCGCGGCGTCGGTGGCCGCGCTGACGCTCTACGACATGATCAAGGCCGTGGACAAGCTCGCCGAGATCGACCGGGTCAGGGTGCTCGCCAAGTCCGGCGGGAAGTCGGGGGACTGGGCACGGAACGGCGGGGACCGCGCATGAGGAGCGCCGCCGTCATCGTCGCCTCCACCCGCGCGGCCGCCGGGGTCTACCGGGACCGGAGCGGGCGGATCGCCGCGGACTGGTTCGGCTCCCACGGCTTCACCGTGGAGGGCCCCTTCGTGGTGGCCGACGGCGAGGACGTCCGCGCCCAGCTCGAGCGCCTGCTCGTGGCACGGGCGCCGGAGGACCGGCCCAGCGTCGTGGTGACCAGCGGCGGCACCGGCCTGGCCCCCGACGACCTGACCCCGGAGGTCACCCGCCCCTTCCTCGACCGGGAGCTGCCGGGGATCATGGAGGCGCTGTGGGCGGAGGGCCGGAGGACCACGCCCCTGGCGGTGCTCAGCCGCGGGCACGCCGGCGTCAGCGGGCACACCTTCGTCGTCAACCTCCCCGGCTCCACGGGCGGGGTGTGGGACGGGCTGAAGGTGCTCGAGCCCCTGCTCGACCACGTCTGCGACCAGCTCGAGGGCCACCGCGACCGCGGGCACACCGACCCCGGGCACACCGCCCCCGGGTCCCGGCACCACGCCTCCGCCCCGCAGACCCCCGAGCAGCGGGCCCGGCCGCCGCAGACCCCCGGACCGCAGCACCCCGAACCGCACGAGGAGAACGACCGATGAGCACTCCCGGACCCATCCAGGCCGACACCGCCGTCGTCGCGGCGTTCGTGACGGACGAGCCGCTGGACCACGGACAGGCGGTCTCGGCCGTGCAGGACGAGCGCACCGGCGCCGTGGTCTCCTTCAGCGGCGTGATCCGGGACCACGACGGCGGCCGTTCCGTCACGAGCCTGGACTACACCTGTCACCCCGGCGCCGACCGGGCGGTCAAGGACGTGGCCCGGGCGGTCGCCGAGGAGTTCCCGGGCACCCGGATCTGGGCGGCCCACCGGATCGGCCACCTGGAGGTCGGGGACTCCGCCCTGGAGGCCGCCGTCGGCGCCGCCCACCGCAAGCTCGCGTTCGCCGCCTGTGACGCGCTCGTCGACCGGATCAAGACCGAGGTGCCCATCTGGAAGGAGCAGTCCTTCGCCGACGGCTCCACCGAGTGGGTCGGACTGGACGCCTGAGCGCCGTGGACCTGACCCCGCTCGTCGACCCCGCCCCCGAGCTCACCGACGCCGAGCTCCGCCGCTACGCCCGGCACCTCACCGTCCCCGAGATCGGGGAGGAGGGCCAGCGGCGGCTGAAGAACGCCCGGGTGCTGTGCGTGGGCGCGGGCGGACTGGGCTCCCCGGCGCTGCTCTACCTCGCCGCCGCGGGGGTGGGGACCCTCGGGATCGTCGACGACGACGTGGTGGACTCCTCCAACCTCCAGCGCCAGGTGATCCACGGGGAGGCCGTCCTGGGCGCGCCCAAGACGGTCTCGGCCGCGGCGCGGATCGCCGACCTCAACCCGCTGGTGCACGTGGTCGAGCACCGCGAGCGGCTCACGGCGGCGAACGCGCGGCGGGTCCTGGCCGGCTACCACCTCGTGCTGGACGGCTCGGACAACTTCGGGACCCGCTACCTCGTCTCGGACGCGTGCGAGCTCGGCGGGATCCCGCACGTGTGGGGCTCGATCCTGCGCTTCGACGGCCAGTACTCGGTCTTCTGGGGCGCGCACGGGCCCACCTACCGGGACCTCTACCCGGTGCCGCCGGCGCCGGGCACCGTGCCCAGCTGCGCCGAGGCCGGGGTGCTCGGTGTCCTGCCGGGCCTGCTGGGGACCGCCATGGCGGTCGAGGCCGTCAAGCTGGTGACCGGGATCGGCGCCACCATGCTGGGCCGGGTGGCCACCTACGACGCCCTGTCCGCGCGCTGGTGGGAGATCCCGCTGGCGCCCACGCCGGGACGCCCGCCCGTGCGCTCCCTGCAGGACGACGCCGGGACTCCCCCCTGCGTGGCGCCCGCCCCGGCGCGGCCGGCGGGGGAGGGGCCGGCCGCGCCGCTGCCCACGGTCACGGCGCCGCAGCTGGCACAGCTGCTCGCCGCCCGGGAGCGCGGCGAGGCGCAGTTCGAGCTCCTCGACGTGCGCGAGCCCTACGAAGCCCGTCTCGCGGCCATCCCGGGTGCGCGGCTGGTCCCCCTGGCCCGGTTCGAGTCCGGCGAGGCGCTGGCGGGGATCGACCCGGGACGCCGGGTGCTGCTGCACTGCAAGGCCGGGGCGCGCTCCGAGCGGGCGCTGCGGTTGCTGCGGGCGGCCGGGCACGCGGACGCCGCCCACTTGGAGGGCGGGGTGCTGGCCTGGATCGAGCAGGTGGATCCCGCCCAGCGGCCCTACTGACCGTCCGGGGCGCCCCGCCGGCCCGGGTACGCGGGGAGCGGAATGCGCTGGCGGGTCCGCCCCTGCACATGCCTACGGTGGGGCCGTACCGTCCCGACGAAAGGAACATCCCGCATGTCCGAGAACAGCATCTCCGCCAGCCGCCTCATCGACGCCCCCGCCGACGCCATCTTCGACGTCCTCAGCCTCCCGTCCCGGCACCAGCAGATCGACGGCTCCGGCACGGTGGTCTCCGGCGACGACCAGCGCATCCAGCAGGTCGGCCAGGTGTTCGTGATGAACATGAACGGTGAGCACATGGGCGGCGACTACGTCATGGAGAACACCGTCTCGGGCTTCGACGAGAACAAGCTCCTGGCCTGGCGGCCGAAGCCGCAGGGCGCCGAGCTCGAGGGCTGGGAGTGGATCTGGGAGCTCGAGCCGCAGGGCCCCGGCGCGACCCTGGTCACCGAGACCTACTCCTGGGAGCACGCGACCCCGGAGGCCAAGAAGGCCGTGTCCTTCCCGCTCTTCGAGGAGGGCGCCCTGGAGGGCTCCCTCGAGCGGCTCGCGGCGGCCGTCTCGGAGGAGTGACCGGCTGATCCGCGCCGCCCGGTCGCTCCGCGGCCGGGCGGCGTGCGTCCGGCGCCGCTCAGGCGTGCCCGGAGCCCTCCAGGGGGTACTTCTGCTGCACCGCCGTCCAGTTCCCGGAGCTGGCCAGCGGGTCCATCCACACGATCTCCCAGAGGTGGCCGTCCGGGTCCTGGAAGCTGCGCGAGCGCAGGAAGTCCTGGTCCTGGGGGCGGCCCTCCGGGGCGCCGGCGGCCACCGCGCGGTCGACGAACACGTCGACCTCCTCCGGGGTCGCGACGGACAGGGACGTGATGACCGAGGCGCAGCGCCTGGTGTCCGTGATGTCCTTGTCCGCGCGGCCGCGGAACGTCAGGTGGTCGAGGAGCACGACCCACAGGCCCTCGCCGGCCACGACGGTCACGGCGTGCTGGTCGGAGAACCCGGGGTCGGGAGTCCATCCGAGTGCGGTGTAGAAGCTCCGGGACGCCGCGAGGTCGACCACCGGCAGGTGGATCAGGACGGACGGCGCCACGGCTGCTCACCCGCCCCGCCGGCCCGGACCGGCGCCTGATCCACCCACAGGACCTCCCAGTGGTGCCCGTCCGGGGCCTGGAAGCCGCGCGAGCGCAGGAAGCCGTAGTCCATGATCTCGCCCTCCGTCGCACCGGCGCGGACGGCCCGCTCGACGACGGCGTCGACCTCCGCGGGAGACTCCACGTCGATCGCGGTGACGACGGAGGAGTCGGCCGCGGTGCCGGGTGACTCCGGGCCCACCGGGTGCCGATGACGGTCCTCGCTGAGGACCATGACGTGCGCCGCGCCCCGCACCAGCATCGTGGCGCCCGCCGGGACGTTCCGGCTCGGGGGGCCCAGCTCCCAGCCGAGACGGGCGTAGAAGCGCCTCGCCCGGTCCAGGTCTGCGACGGGCAGGGCGACGTAGTCTGCCGTGATCATGATGTCTCCTCCAGAGTGCGGCTGAGCCCGGCTCCAGGATGGTCCCGGGGTGTGTGCCCCTGCAACCGTGTGACGGGGGATCGGCGTGCATGTCGCAATGGCAACGGCACGGCATCGGCACGTCGTCGCGACGTCGTCGGGACGTCTTCGGGCGGGGCTCCGGAATGGGCGCAGGACCGCCGCCGTTGGAACGGTCATGCTGGTCATCGGAGTCACGTCGTTCGGAGGGCCGGAGGCCCTCGCCGCCCACGAGGTGCCGGATCCGCACCCGGGCCCCGGCGAGGTGCGGATCCGGGTGCGGGCCGCGGCCGTCAGCCCCACGGACACCGTGCTGCGCGCCGGCGGACAGCCGCTGGGCGAGCGGCGCCCGCCGTACGTGCCGGGCATGGACGCGGCCGGGACCGTCGACGAGGTCGGCGAGGGCAGCGCCTGGCGGGTGGGGGACGCCGTGATGGCGATCGCCCTGCCCCGCGGCGAGCACGGGGGCGCCTACGCGGAGCTGCTGGTCGCCCCGGACGACTCGATCGCCCGGATCCCGGCGAACACGGACTTCGCCACGGCCTCGACCCTGCCGATGAACGGGCTGACGGCCCTGCAGATCCTCGAGGAGCTCGACCTCCAGCCGGAGCAGACCCTCGCCGTCACCGGGGCCGCCGGCACCCTGGGCAACTACGTGGTGGAGCTGGCCAAGCACCAGGGGCTCACCGTCGTGGCGGACGCCGCCGACCGGGACCTGGAGCTCGTGGAGAGCCTGGGCGCCGACCACGTGGTCGCCCGCGGCGACGACGTGGCGGAGCGAATCCGGGAGTTCTTCCCGGAGGGGGTGGACGCGCTCGTGGACGCCGCTGTGCTGAACGAGAAGGCCGCTCCGGCGGTGCGCGACGGCGGCCGTTTCGCGACCGTCCGGCACTGGGACGGGAACCCGGGCCGGGACATCACCGTGCACCGGATCAGCGTGCCGCGCGAGTACCGTTCCGGCCACAAGCTCGAAATCCTGCGCCGCTGGGTGGAGGAGGGAGTGCTGACCCTGCGCGTGGCCGGCGTCCTGCCCGCCGCGGAGGCCGCCGAGGCCCACCGCCGGCTCGAGAGCGGCGGTGTCCGGGGGCGGCTGGTCCTGAGCTTCTGACCACGGGACGGCACCGCCCGGGACCTCACTGCCCGGGACCTCACCGCCCGGGACCTCACCGCCCGGGACCAGGCCTCCGGTGCCTCAAGGTCCGGTGCCTGAGGGGCCGGTGCCTCAGAGACCGGAGCGGTACTGGTGGTCGATCCCGGCCTGGTCGACCCTGCGGTGGAAGCGCATCCCGGCGAGTCCGCCGAGGATCGCGGCGACCAGCGGGATGACCACGGCGACGACCAGGGCGACGATGCCCCCCGTGGTCAGGGCGCCCTCGCCGATCGGGATCCGCGGGAAGCCGTTGAGGTCCCGCAGGACGTTGAACTGGCCGCCCGCCACGGCGCCCACGACCGCCAGCACGATCGCGATGACGACGGCCCAGACCCACACGGCCACGCCCTGCTTGGCGCCGTCGAACCGCGCCATCCGGCCGGCCACGTAGCCGCCGGCGAAGTAGGCGACGAACAGGATCACGGCCAGGACGATGCCGCTGACGATCCCCACGGTGCCGGCGTTCTGCCCGACCTGGTCCGCGATCTCGGCCGGATCGGTGCTGGTCGCCACGCCGACGCCCGCCCCGATCGCGGTCAGCAGGGCGGTGAGCAGCACGGCGATGCCGGTCGCGGTCATCCAGCCGAAGAACGCGCAGCCGAACTTCACACCCCCGTACTGCTGCTTCTCCGCGGCGACCACGTCCTGGCGACGCCCCCGGGGCGTCGTGGCGCCCGCACCGTTCGGGACGCCTCTCCCGGCACCCTCGGGAACGGACGCTCCTGCCGGCTCCTGGTGCACCATGGCGCTCTCCTCACGTCCTATCATCAGCTTGCTTAACAGTTTCCTCCGAACGTACGGGACCCGCAACCGTCCGTCACGGACTCGACGGGGCCCGGTGCCGCCGCCCGGAATCAGTAGTAGGCTGATGGTTCCGGCAGCACCTCGGGAACAGCCCGCCGGCGGCGGGCGGAGAGGCACGACCATGGACTTCACCCCTCGCACCGCCATCGTGACCGGCTCGGACTCCGGGATCGGCCGCGCGACGGCCGTCGCCCTGGCGGCGGCCGGGATGGACGTCGGCATCACCTGGCACCAGGACGAGGCCGGTGCACAGAGCACGGCGGAGGAGGTCCGCTCCTACGACCGCCGCGCCGTGGTCGCCCGGCTGGACACCACGGAGCTCGACGGCTGCGGCGGTGTGGTGGACGACCTGGTGGAGCAGCTCGGCGGGCTCGACGTGTTCGTGAACAACTCCGGCACGGGGGCGAACGTCCCATTCCTGGAGACCTCGCTGGGCACCTGGCGCAAGGTCGTGGCCACCGACCTGGACGGGGCGTTCGTCTGCCTCCAGGCGGCCGCCCGGCACATGGTCGCCGCAGGGCGCGGCGGACGGCTGATCGCCGTGACCAGCGTGCACGAGCACCTGCCGCGGGTCGGCTCCAGCGCCTACGACGCCGCCAAGCACGGGCTGGGCGGGCTCGTGAAGACCATCGCCCTGGAGCTGGGGGAGCACGCGATCACGGCGAACGCGGTGGCCCCGGGGGAGATCGCGACCCCCATGACGGGCCAGGAGGACGAGAACCCGCAGCGCACCCATCGTCCCGGCGTTCCGCTGGGCCGGCCCGGGGACGCCCGGGAGATCGCCTCGGTCATCGCCTTCCTCGCCTCCCCGGCCTCCGCCTACGTCACCGGCGCGTCCTGGGTGGTCGACGGCGGCATGGTGCAGATGGGGCCGCAGGCCGGCTCCCACCTGACGAACGACGACTGGCGCCGAGGCTAGGCCGGCCGGGCCGGGACGCTCGAACCGCCCGGCGGCGCCGGCGGAGCCGCCACCCTCGCGGCCCCGCGCACGGGCCGACGGACCCCCGCGCCGGACGGCGCGGGCCCCTCCTGCGGCGGGCTTAGAGTAGGGACCGCCCCGCCCGCCGCACGAGGAGTCCCGCCATGCGCGCCAGCACGACCGCGACCGGTCCCGACCACCACGGGATCGTGGCCGCGGTGGCCCGCGAGTGCTCTCGCTCCCGGGCCGGCCTCCCGACCCCCGAGCCGAGGCCCCGGTGACCGTTCCCTCCGGCTCCGCCGCCGTGGCCTCCCGCCCCCGGCGCTCCGCGCCGCTCACCGGGCTGGTCTGGCTGCTGCTGGCGGGGGCCCTGGTGCGGTCCGTCTGGCTGGTCTTCGACGGCAGCATCGACCTGGACGTCTACCGGTTCGGCGGCATGGCCGTGGTGGACCGCCACGGGTTCGACGACGAGCTCTACGGGCCGGGCCTGAGCCCGGACGGCGACGGGGGCCTGCCCTTCACCTATCCGCCGTTCGCCGCCCTGCTGTTCGTGCCGCTGGCCTACCTGCCCGAGTGGCTCACCGAGCTCGCCCTGGCGCTGTTCACGATCGGCTTCGCGGCCGGGCTCTCGTGGATGCTCCTGCGCTACGCGGCGGACCGCGGCCGGCCGCTGCTGACCCGCCTGGATCCGGTCACGGCGGTGGCGGCGGGCACCGCCGTGCTGCTGTGGTCCGGGCCGTGGATGCGCAACGTCGGCCTGGGACAGATCAACGCCCTGATCCTGGCCCTCGTGCTCTACGACCTCCTGCGCACCTGCGACGACAGCCCGCTCGGCCGGGTGCCGCGCGGGTTCTGGATCGGGCTGGCCGCCGGGATCAAGCTGACTCCGCTGGCCTTCGGGCTGGTGTTCCTGATGCGCGGGCAGCTGCGGTCGATCCTCACGATGGGCCTCACCTTCGCCGCGACCGTGCTCGCCGGGTTCCTCGTGCTGCCGCGGGACGCGGTCGTGTTCTGGACCCAGGCCGTGGTCAGCGACGAGCGGGTGGGCAACCCGGCCTACGTGGACAACACCTCGCTGCAGGGCGTGCTGCTCCACCTCGGCGTTCCCGGCGGCCTCGAGCCCCTGCTGCGCTGGGGGCTGCTCCTCGTGCTGCTGGTCGGCGCCGCCCTGCTGATCCGGGTCCTCGCCGCGCGCGGGATGGTCCTCTCCGTGGTGGCCGTGAACGCCCTCGTCATGCTCTACCTGTCACCGGTCACCTGGTCCCACCACCACCTGTGGTGGGGACTCGTGCTGACCGCGCTGTGGGTGGAGGCCTGGCCCGCGTTCCTCCGGGACGGCCCGCGCCGGCTGGTCCCGGCGCTGGGCGGAGTCGCCCTGGTGGGCCTGTACGTGGGCCCGATCCGCTGGGACGCCTGGCTGCGCCCGCTCGGCGCCTCCGGTCCGGTGATCGACGTGGTGGCCACCCTGCCCTACCTCGCGCTGCTGCTGCTCCTGGCCCTCTGGGTGGTCACCGGGCTCCGGGCCGGGGTCCCGGCGGCCGGCGCCGGTCGTGGCTGAGCACGTCCCGCCGGGGACCTGGACCGGCTACGACCGCGGCAGCCGGGGTTATCGCCGGGTCCTGCTCGCCCTGCTGTGCGCCGGCGTCGCCACGTTCGCCCAGCTCTACTCCGTGCAGGGCGTCCTGCCGCTCATGGCGGCCGACCTGCGGATCGACGCCGCCCGCGCGTCCCTGGGCGTCTCGGCCGCGACCTTCGGACTGGCCGTGGGCGTCCTGCCCTGGTCCGTGGTGTCCGACCGCTGGGGTCGGCTGCGGACCATGGTGATGGCGGTCGTGGCCGCCACGGCCTTCGGGCTCGTGATGCCCTTCGCCCCGACCTTCGAGTCCGTGGTGGCGCTGCGCTTCGTGGAGGGCGTGGCCCTCGGCGGCATCCCCGCCGTGGCCATGGCCTACCTCGCCGAGGAGCTCGACCGCCGGCACGCGGCCGTCGCCGCCGGCACCTACGTGGCGGGCACGAGCCTGGGCGGGCTGGCCGGGCGCATCATCGCCGCCCCCGTGGGCGACGCGTTCGGCTGGCGGACCGGCACGGTCACCGTCAGCGTGCTGGCCGCGCTCGCCGCCGTGGTGTTCGTCCTGATCGCCCCGCGCCAGCGCGGCTTCGTCCGCCAGACCGTCCGGCTGACCGGGCCGTCCGGGCTGCTGCGCCGGCTGGGCGCCAACCTCGCGGACCGGGGCCTGCTGGTGCTGTACCTGCAGGGCTTCCTGCTCATGGGCGGGTTCGTGGCCATCTACAACTACCTGGGCTTCCACCTGGGCGAGGAGCCGTTCGGCGTCTCCCAGACCGTGGTGAGCCTCCTGTTCCTGGCCTACCTCTCCGGCACCTGGTCCTCGGGGACGGCCGGGCGGCTCGCGGCCGCCCACGGCCGGAGGTCGGTGCTCGTGAGCAGCGGAGTGGTCATGCTGGCCGGGCTGCTGGCCACCCTCGTCCCCTCGATCCCCGTGATCGTGGCGGGGCTGCTGCTGTTCACCGCGGGCTTCTTCGCGGCCCACGCGGTGGCCTCGGGCTGGGTGCCGGTGCGCTCGCGCACGGGCAAGGCCCAGGCGTCGTCCCTCTACACGCTCTTCTACTACGGGGGCTCGTCCGTGCTCGGCACGGCCGGCGGCGTCTTCTACACCGCCGGCGGCTGGTCCGGGGCGGTCGCGTTCGTGGCGGCGCTCGTCGTCGTCGCCGTCCTGCTCGTGCTGGTGGCCCTCCGGGACCCGGAGCGGGCCTGACCCGGCACCGGGCCGGGGGAGCCGTCAGTCGTCCGCGCCGCCCCACTGCAGGGGGAACACCTCGAAGGCGCTCGCGAGAGGCACCCCGGCCCGTTCGCCCACGGCCTGCGCGTTGCCGCGCAGGAACGCGTCCGGGTCGAAGTCGGCCCAGCCCAGGCCGTCCAGGTACGCCTGGTGGGCGCGCAGGGACGCCACACCGGTGTCGAAGTCGTCCGTGACGTCCACGGCGTGCCGTGCCTGCGGGGAGCCTGCGGCCCACACGGCCACGACCCCCGGCCACGGCGCCAGCCCGGACTCGACCTGCTCCGGGAAGATCCACCGGTTGCCGGCATCGCGGGCGGCGTCCAGGGTGGCGCGGCCCACCGCGATGTGGTCGGCCTGGTTGAGGTTCGTGGCGCCGTCCCAGGTGTCGCGGAAGTTGTTGGTGACCACGACGTCCGGCCGGTGCCGGCGGACCACCTCGGCGATCCGGCGGCGCAGCGCCACCCCGTACTCCAGGACCCCGTCCGGGAGGCGCAGGAACTCGACCTCGTCCACGCCCACCACCCGGCAGGACTCCCGCTGCTCGTCCTCACGCAGCGGGCCCGCCTCCGGCGGGGCCATCCCGTCGATCCCGGCCTCCCCGCTGGTCACGAGGCAGTAGACCACGTCCTTGCCCTGGCCGGTCCACCGGGCCACGGCGGCCGCGGCGCCGAACTCCATGTCGTCCGGGTGGGCGACCACCACGAGGGCGCGGTCCCAGTTCTCGGGCAGGGCGGTGAGCGGCGTCTCGGTCATGGTGCCCATCATGGCCCGCCCGGCGCCGACCGGCAACGGCCGTCCGGCCGCCGCGGCGCTCAGCCGGCGACGGACCCGGCGGTCACCACGGACAGCTGCTCCGTCCGTGCGTCCTGCGGCGGCGCCGGTGCCGCGGCCCCGGCCGGGCGCCCGCCCCGGTCCCGGGCCGCGCCGACGAGCTGCCACAGGGCGTAGCCGAACAGGGCCGCGGCGACCAGCACGACCCCGCCGCGCTTCTGCTCCGCGTCCAGCAACGTGGCGGCGTGACCGGCCCAGGGCACGTGGTACTTCACCACGCCGCGCAGCTGGGTGGCGGTGACCGGCTCCGCGTCCGGGGCGGCGTTGGCGTCGCCCTGCGTCGTGAAGCTGCGCCGGCCCTCACCGTCCACCGCGACGGCCACGATCCGGTGGGTGACGAGGGTGTCGTCGTCGGGGCGGGGCATGAACGTCACGACGTCCCCGGTGCTCAACCGCGCGGCGCCGCCCTCGCCCTCGAGGGGCTCGACGACGACCTGGCTGCCGGTCGGGACGGTCGGCTCCATCGAGCCGGAGAGCACCGTCAGGGGCACCCAGCCCAGGGCCAGGGGCACGACGACGACGGCCAGCAGCAGCGCGGACACCGCGGCCAGGAGCACGACGAGCAGCGGGTGGAGGGCCTTGCGGACCATGGCGGTCATGACGGGAGTCCTTCACAGTTGATGTTGTCGCTGGCGCCGGCGATCTTGATCGTCCAGGCGTAGGCGCTGTCCACGTGATGACCGGTCCCGGGTCCGAGCACGGCCCGGACGAGGGCCTCGTACTCCTGGTTCTTCTCGTACCCCGCGATCCGCCGAAGGTCCGTGGCCGTCAGCGGGATGTCCCGCGTGGCGGCGCCCGGCACTCGCTTGACCAGCGTGGGTGCTCCGGTGCTGCCTCTGGGGCGCACCAGGACCTGCCACTCCGTGACGGCCGGAGCGCCGGACGCGCCGCTCCAGGTCCACCGCAGGGACGCCGTGTTGTCGGCCGCCCGGCACTGCGCCGCATCCGCCGGCACCGGGGGCATGGGCGCGGTCACGGGCGGGAGATCCACCGTGAACGGCATGGTCCACGAGCGGGTCGCCGACCAGGAGCCCCCGTCGAGGGTGGTCGCCTCCACCTGGGTGACCACCTGCAGGGGCCGCCCGGCCAGGAGGCGCAGCGCGTCCTCGGCGACGTCGTCCGTGGACACCGTCAGGCACAGCTCCGCGGGCCGGTCCCGCTCGAGGGGTGCCCGGGTGCTCCCCGGGACGGCCACCGCGGCGGACCCGCCCGGCGCGACGGCGGCCCAGGTCGCCGGGGACTCCGGGGCGCCGCAGTCCGTGCCGGTGCGGTAGGCGAGGCGCAGGCCGGCCGGCGGGGCCACGGGTGCCCCGCCGTCGAGGACAGAGATCTGCACCGGCCGGTACCGGACCCCGAACCCGGAGGCGTTGGTCAGGGTCGCCGAGCTCCCGGTCCCGGCGACGTCGAACCCGACCACGCCCATGGTGAGGGCGGGCACCTCGGCCTGCCCGGTGGCGGACCAGCGCGCACGGGTGGCGCCGTTCGGCGTCGTGAGCACGACGACGACCAGCAGGAGGAGGACGGCGAGCGCATAGGCCGCGGGGGGGCGGTACTTGCTCATGGGATGCTCCCGGGGGTCAGTTCTGGACGAGGGCGACCGTCAGCGGGCCCGGCGCGAGGGCCGTGCCCTGTGCCGACGGATCGGCGGGGACGTCGTAGGAGACGGTGATGTCGTAGACGGCGCCGTCCTGGGCCGCGGTCACGGTCCAGGCGGATGGGCCGGGACCGGGGGACAGGGGCGCCGTGCCGGGGGCCGGCGCCAGCTCCACGCGTGGGGCGACCGCGCCGCCGGCCGGCCCTCCGGGGTCGACCGTGAGGGTCGCGGTGAGGTTCGTGCCCGCGAGGTCGAGGTGCGCGCGGGTCGTGACGACGACCGTGTCGCCGGGCGCCAGCGCCGGAACGGCGTCCGGGGACCCGGTGAGGTCGGTGGTCCCGCGCTGCACGGCGCCGGTCACCGGGTCGAAGTCGGTGTGCTCGAGGGCCGTCCGCGCCGGCTCGAGCACCAGGCCGAGGTTGCCGGTGCTGACGGCCTGCGTCTCGAGCGGGACGGCGTCGGACCACCGTGCCGCCGTGCCCATGCTGTTGCCGAGCAGCGTCAGGGCGAGCAGGGAGGCCGCGGTGGCCGCGAAGGCGCGGCCGGCGGCCGAGGGGCGGGGGCGGGGGCGGACGGGATGTGTCACGGGAGCCTCTGGGGGTGAGACGGAGTCTGTGAGGGTGGGGTCCCCGGTGCGGCGGCGCCGTACCGGGGACCCTGGGGCCGACCGGCCCCTGCGGTCACTGCTGCGTCAGGACGAGCTTGGTGCCGGTCAGCGACGTGTCGGCGTTCTCGCCGAAGCTGTCGGTGGTCTTGTCCGCATCCCAGGTGAACGTCGCGATGGCCTCCACGACGTGCCCGTTGTCGTTCTTGGTGATGGGGTACGAATCCTGAGTGGTCTTCGCCCCGCTGCTGAACGTGACGTCATAGGACACGTAACCGGCCTCGGCGAGCTCATCGATCTCCTTCTGCAGCTCTGCCGGGAACTGCAGCTCCAGAGCGCCTTCGAGGGTGTCCCCCTTCGCAGTCACAGTCGTCGAAGCATGCAGCTCGATGGTGTCGCCCGGAACGATCCGGTAGGTGTCGGGCTCGATCGTCCGGCCGGTCCCATCGGTCCAGAAGACCGTCGGGGTCGACATGGAGAGTTCGCCGGCGGTGATGATGTCGTCGGAGGCGATGGCCTTCTCCTCGGACCACTTGGAGAAGGTGCCGCCGCCGGCGGCGAGGAGACCGACGGCCACGACGCCGGCCAGGACGGCCTTGCCGGTGTGGCGGTTCCTGGCGCCCCGCGCGGGGGACTCGGACGGGAGGTGCTGTGCTGCAGAGGACATGGTTCCGCCTTCGTGCGAGAGGGGTGGGAGGAGAGGTGCGCGGGATCGGTGCGCGGCGCGCGGCATCCGGTGCGGGGCCCGGTGGAGCGGGGGACACCGGCCCCGGGATCAGGGGAGCCGGCGTCCCGGTGCAACGACCGCGCCCGAGGGCGCGGGTCCGCGGGACCGCGGTGGATCGCCGGGCGAACCGCCGGTAGCCCTACCGCCGGATCGCCTTGACGCGTCAACTCTAGACAAAAGTCTATGTATTCGAACAGAGTTCGGTTGTCCCCACTTCACCCGACGTTACTACTGGGTAATGAAGGCGTTCCGGCCGGTCCGGCCCCGGGCCTAGGATGCCGGGGGAGGGCTCCCACCCGGAGGGCCCGGAGCGGAGGACCCCCATGACCCGAGCATCCCAGCGACGCCGGGTGCACCGGTACACGGCCGAGGGCGACGGGGGCGGCCGCGCGGACACCCTGGCCGGGGAGGAGCCCCTGGAGATCCGGCTCCACGGCAGCCCCTTCACCGTCACCATGCGCACCCCGGGGCACGACTTCGACCTCGTGGCCGGCTTCCTCGTCTCCGAGGGCGTCGTCCGGGCGCCGTCCGAGCTCGTGCAGATGGACTACCGCAGCGGCATCGGTCCCGACGGGCAGCGCACCTACAACGTGGTCGACGTCCGGCTCGCCCCGGGGGTCGCCCTGCCGGACACCTCCATGCAGCGGCACGTCTACACGTCGTCGTCGTGCGGGGTCTGCGGCACGGCGTCCATCGAGGCCGTCACCAAGGTCTCCTCCTTCGACCCCGCGGCGGACCCGGTCCGGCTCCCCGTGCCCGGGCTGCTCGCCCTGCCGGACCGGCTGCGCACCGGGCAGAAGCTGTTCGCCACGACCGGCGGCGTCCACGCGGCCGGCCTCTTCCGCTGGCCCGCGCACTCCGCCGGGGCCGGCGACGGTCCGGCCGAGCCGGAGCTGCTGTGCGTGCGCGAGGACGTCGGGCGGCACAACGCCGTGGACAAGGTCGTGGGCTGGGCGCTGCGGGAGGGCCTGCTGCCCCTGCGCGGCACCGTCCTGCAGGTCTCCGGGCGCGCGTCCTTCGAGCTCGTGCAGAAGGCCTCCATGGCCGGTGTCCCCGCGCTCGCGGCGGTGTCGGCGCCCTCCGCCCTCGCGGTCGACCTCGCGGACGAGGTGGGCATCACGCTGCTCGGCTTCAGCCGGGGGACGTCGTTCAACGCCTACGCCCACCGGGAGCGCCTCGTCCCCTGAGCGGGCGGGGGAGCACCCCGGCGCTGGCTACGATGGGGTCATGAAGCCCTTCCTGCTGCTCGCCACCCGCGCCGAGGACGACGTCGCGGACGAGGAGTACGAGACGGTCTGCCGCTTCAGCGGCCTGCAGGAGGGTCTGCTCCACCGGGTCCGCCTGGAGGCCGGGCCCATGCCGCCGATCGACCTCGAGCGCTACTCCGGGGTCATCATCGGCGGCTCCCCGTTCAACTCCTCCGACCCTCCCGAGCTGAAGTCGGAGACGCAGCGGCGCGCCGAGTCGGAAATGCGGGACCTGCTCGACGAGGTCGTCGCCCGGGACTTCCCCTTCCTGGGCGCCTGCTACGGCGTCGGCACCCTCGGCACCCACCAGGGCGGGATCGTGGACCGCACCCGGGGCGAGGAGATCGGCGTCATCGAGGTGACCCTCACCGAGGAGGGGCGGCGGGACCCGCTGCTCCGGGACTTCCCGGGCACCTTCCACGGATTCGTGGGGCACAAGGAGGGCACGCGCACGCTCGCGCCCACCGCCGTCCTGCTGGCCACCGGCACGGGCTGCCCCGTCCAGATGTTCCGGGTCAGGCAGAACCTCTACGCCACCCAGTTCCACCCCGAGCTCGACGCCCCCGCCCTGCTGAACCGGATCGAGGCGTACAAGGAGCACGGCTACTTCCCGGTCGGCGAGGCCGAGGAGGTCAAGGACCGGATCCGCCGGGGCCCGCCCGTGACCGAGCCGGCGAAGCTGCTCGCGGCGTTCGTGGACCGCTACGCGCGCTGAGCCACGGACGGGTCCGCCCCCGGAACTGCCGCGTGTCCGCGGGGCGCCGGGGCCGATAGCGTAGGGACATGACCATGCGCGCCGCCCCGTGGAGCCCGGGCCCTCTCGACGACCACCGCCCGGAGCCCGCCCCCCGAGTCCTGCCGTACCACCGCCTGGCCCACGCCGACCCCGAGCACCGGTGGTGGAAGCCCCTCGTGGAGCTGCTGCTCTTCGGCGCCTTCTACCTGGTGCTGACGGTCGTCCTCGGCATCGTGTGGGCCGTCGGCCTGATGGCGGTGCGCGGGGAGGAGGCCATGGACGACCTCGTCCTCGACGCCACGGCCCTGGACATCATGGACCCGGCGATCTTCTTCATGCTCTTCTTCTCCCTGGTGCTCATGATCCCCGCGCTGCTGGCGGCCCGGGCGATCATGGGCCCCCGCCCCATCGGGCTGCTGCTGTCGGTCACCGGGCGGCTGCGCTGGGGCTTCCTGGCCCGCTGCCTGCTCGTGGCGTTGGGGATCTACGCGCTCGGCCACGCGGCCGCGCTCCTGCTGGAGCTGGCGACGCTCGGGGCGCCGCCCCCGCCCCGGCCGGTCGAGGGCTTCTGGTGGCTGATCGCGATGATCGTGCTCGTGGTGCCGCTGCAGTGCGCGGCCGAGGAGCTCGTCTTCCGCGGCTACCTGCTCCAGGCCGTCGGCCGCTGGCTGCGCCGGCCCGTGTTCGCCATCCTCCTGCCGGTGCCGCTGTTCACCTTCGGGCACCTGTACGACGTCTGGGGCCTGCTGGCCGTGGCCGTCATGGCGGTCGTCGCCGGGTGGCTGACCTGGCGCACGGGCGGGCTCGAGGCCGCGATCGCGCTGCACGTGGTCAACAACGTGGTGGCGACGCTCTTCGGGGCCTTCGGCCTGGCGGATCCGGACGCCCAGGAGTCCACGGGGCTGGCCCTCGCGCTCTCGGCGGCCATGCAGGTGCTCTTCGCGTGGCTCGTGGTCCGCGCCGCGCGCAAGCACGAGGTGGAGGTCACCCGCACCGTGCGCCCGCCGCGCCCGGCCGTGCTCGGCCCCGGCGCGCCGGCGTGGGGCGGGCCCGGGGCCGGCGCCTGGGTGTGCCCCGGTCCTCCCGCCTGCCCCGGCCACTGGGCCGGCCAGGCTCCCGGGACCGTGCCGCAGCGCCTTCCGTAGACTGACGCCATGGACCCCCGCCGCGCTCCCACCGCCGATCCGCTGTCCACCGCCGAGGACCTCGGCCGCTACGTGCTGGACTCGCCGAGCTCCTTCCACGCGGCCCACGCCGCGGCCGCGCGGCTGGAGGAGGCCGGCTTCACCCGGCTCGACGAGACCGTGGACTGGTCCCGGACCGGCGTGCGCGGGCGGCGCTACGTGCTCCGCGACGGGGCCCTCATCGCGTGGGCCACGCCGGCGGACGTCACCCCGGCGGCGGGCTTCCGGATCCTCGGCGCGCACACCGACTCGCCGGGTTTCAAGCTCAAGCCCCGGCCCACCACCACCGCCCACGGCTGGTACCAGGCGGGCGTGGAGGTCTACGGCGGGCCGCTGCTGAACTCGTGGCTGGACCGCGAGCTGCGCCTGGCCGGGCGGCTGGTGCTGCGCGGCGACGACGGCGCACCGGTCGAGCGGCTCACCGCGACGGGTCCCGTGGCGCGGATCCCGCAGCTGGCCATCCACCTGGACCGCGAGGCCAACAAGGGGCTGCAGCTGGACCGGCAGCAGCACGTGCAGCCGATCTGGGGGGTGGGGAGGCCGGAGGACGCCGACGTCCTGGCGCTGCTGGCCGAGCACGCCGCGGGCGGGCCCGTGGACCCGGCGCAGGTCCTCGGCTACGACGTGGTGCTGGCGGACGCCCAGCCGCCCGCCGTGTTCGGGCACGGCGGGACCCTGCTCGCCTCCGGGCGGCTGGACAACCTCTCCTCCGTGCACGCCGGGCTCAGCGCCCTGCTCCGCGAGGCCGGGGCCGTCGAGGCCGGGCGCCACATCGCGGTGCTCGCCGCCTTCGACCACGAGGAGATCGGCTCCGGCACCCGCTCCGGGGCCGCCGGACCGTTCCTGGAGGACGTGCTGGTGCGCGTCGCCGACGGGCTGAGGCGCACCGCGGCCGAGCACCGCCGGGCGCTGGCCGGGTCCGTGTGCCTGTCCGCCGACGCCGGGCACCTGGTGCACCCCAACTACCAGGGCCACCACGACCCGGTGAACCGGCCCGTCCCGGGGGCGGGTCCGCTGCTGAAGATCAACGCCGACCAGCGCTACGCCACGGACGCCGTGGGCGCCGGGATCTGGGCCGAGGCCTGCGGGCGCGCCGGGGTCGGCTACCAGGAGTTCGTCTCGAACAACCGGGTGCCCTGCGGGTCCACGATCGGGCCCCTCACGGCCGCTCGGCTGGGCATCCGCACGATCGACGTCGGGATCGGCCTGCTGTCCATGCACTCGGCCCGGGAGCTGTGCCACGTGGACGACGTCGCGGCCCTCGGCGCCGTCGCCGGGGCCTTCTTCACCGGCTGAGCCGGGCCCCGGTCCGTGGCTGGGCCATGCCCCGGTCACCGCCCGGGGCGGGTCCCGCAGACGCGAGGAGGGGCCGTGCCCGGGTGGCACGGCCCCTCCTCGCGGGCACCGCCCGGGAGCGCATCAGCCCGACAGCGCGCCCACCGCGACCCGCTCGGCCGGGAACTGCGGCATGGCGATGTCGGCCATCCGGGCGAGCACCCGCACCACCTGGCAGGAGTAGCCGAACTCGTTGTCGTACCAGACGTAGAGCACCAGCGAGCTGCCGTTGACGATCGTGGCCAGGCCGTCCACGACGCCCGCCCGGCGGGAGCCGACGAAGTCGGTGGAGACGACCTCCGGGGAGTCGGTGTAGTCGATCTGCTTGCGCAGGGACGAGTTCAGCGAGATGTCCCTCAGGTACCGGTTGACGGCGGCCTCCGACTCCGGTGCCTCCTCGAGCTGGAGGTTCAGGATGGCCATGGAGACGTCCGGGGTGGGCACGCGGATCGCGTTGCCGGTCAGCTTCCCGGCCATCTCCGGCAGGGCCTTGGCCACGGCCTTGGCGGCGCCGGTCTCGGTGATGACCATGTTCAGCGCGGCGGAGCGGCCGCGGCGGTCGCCCTTGTGCCAGTTGTCGATGAGGTTCTGGTCGTTCGTGTAGGAGTGCACCGTCTCGACGTGGCCCTGGGCGATGCCGTACCTGTCGTTGACGACCTTGACCACCGGGGTGATCGCGTTGGTGGTGCAGGACGCGGCGGAGAGGATGGTGTCCTCCGGGGTGATCATGTCGTCGTTGACGCCGCACACGATGTTCTTCAGCTCGCCCTTGCCCGGGGCCGTGAGCAGGACCTTGGCGACGCCCTTGGACTGCAGGTGCTTGGACAGGCCCGCCTCGTCGCGCCACACGCCCGTGTTGTCCACGACGATCGCGTTGTCGATGCCGTAGGCGGTGTAGTCGATCTCGGAGGGGTCGTTCGCGTAGATGAACTTGATCGCCACGCCGTTGGCGGTGATGACCTCGTTCTCCTCGTCGACGTGGATCGTCCCGTCGAACTTCCCGTGCACCGAGTCCCGGCGCAGCAGCGAGGCGCGCTTGACCAGGTCGTTGCCGGGCTTCTTGCGCACCACGACGGCGCGCAGGTTCAGCCCGGTGCCGTCGTTGCGGTTCACCAGGATGCGGGCGAGCAGACGGCCGATGCGGCCGAACCCGTAGAGGACCACGTCCTGGGACTCCGGGAGGTTCTGCGCCTTGCGGTCCACCACCGGGGCGAGCTCCTCGCGCAGGAACGCCTCGAGGTCCTGGTCCGACTCCCGGGCCAGCCGGTTGAGCTTGCCGAGGTCCACCGCGCAGGTGCCGAGGTTGAGCCCGGACATCACCTCGAGCAGGCGGGTGGTGTCCTCCAGCGGAAGCTCCTGGCCGTCGATGCGGCGGGCGAAGCGGTGCGCCTTGAGGATCTGGGTGACGGACTTGTGCACCAGCGAACGGCCGTAGACGGTCGGCACGACCTTGTTCTCGCGGTGCAGGCGGCCGACCAGGGGGACCATGAGCTCGGCGAGGGCCTCGCGGTCGGACCAGCTTTCGGGAGTGCTCAAGAATGACTCTCTTCCTCGGCCGGGGACGTCATCGTGTCCGGCCGTGACAGGCCGCGCCTCGTTGCGCGGTCTCGGGTGCGCGCGCCGCTGCGGGTCGCGCACGGTGCCACCGCCCATTCTAAGGGCACCGCGGCGCCGGGACGGGGCCGCGTTACGGCCCCGGACGCCGGTGCGGCGGGAGCCGCGGGTGCTACCGTGAGGACATGCTGACGGTGATCGGTGAGGCGCTCGTGGACGTGGTCTCGAAGCGCGGACAGGAGCCCCGCGCGCACGCCGGGGGGAGCCCGATGAACGTGGCTGTGGGCCTGGCCCGCCTCGGGCACCGGGTCCAGTTCCTGGGTCGCTACGGCGAGGACGAGTACGGCGCCCAGGTCGAGGCCCACCTGCGGGACAACGGCGTGCTCCTGCCGTTCGAGGCCGACGCCCGGCCGACCTCCGTGGCCGAGGCCGTCATCGGCGACGACGGCGCCGCGACCTACGACTTCCAGCTGGACTGGTCCCTGGACCTCGGCGACGAGCAGCTGGGCGAGCTGCTCCGGGACACCACCCTGCTGCACGTCGGGTCGATCGGCGCGATGCTCGAGCCCGGGGCCTCGAAGGTTCGCCACGCCGTGGAGCTGGCCCAGGCCACCGCGCTCGTCTCCTACGACCCCAACTGCCGGCCGTCCATCATCCCCGACTCCTCGCGGGCCCGGGCGCGAGCCGAGCAGCTCGTGGCCCTCGCCGACGTCGTGAAGGCCTCGGACGAGGACCTGCTGTGGCTCTACCCCCACCGCAGCGTCGAGGAGAGCGCCGCGGCCTGGCTCCGCGCCGGCGCGGAGCTCGTCGTCGTCACCCGCGGCCCCCTGGGGCCCTGGGCCCTCACCCGCGCCACCGGCCCGCGGGGGGCGCAGGTGCCCGCCGCCCCTGCCGAGGTGGTGGACACCGTGGGTGCCGGCGACTCGTTCATGGCCGCGCTGCTGGCCTGGCTGACCGACCACGGCTTCACCGGGGCGCCGGCCCGCGAGCGGCTCGACGACCTCGACGCGGAGCAGGTGGGCGAGCTGCTGCGCTACGCCGCCTCGGCGGCGGGCGTCACGGTCTCGCGCGCCGGCGCCGACCTGCCGCGCGCGGACGAGCTGCCCTCCTCCTGAGCCGCACCGAACCGATCCGTCCGTGCCCGACCGACAGGAGGCCGTCGTGCCCGACCGCGCACCCTCCGCCGGCCCGCGTGCGTCCGGGCCGGCGCCGCGAGGAGCCGTGATCCCGCGCCCGTGACCCCGCCCCTGGAGGTGCCCGGCGACGCGGCACCCGTCAAGCTGATCGCCAGCGACCTGGACGGCACCGTCCTGGGCGACGACTTCCGGTTCCGCCCCCGCACCGTCGAGGCGATCCGGGCCGCCCAGGACGAAGGTCTGCACGTGGTGTTCGTGACGGGCCGCCCCATGCGCTGGCTCGATCCGCTGCGCGACCAGCTGGCGCACCAGGGCGTGGTGATCTGCTCCAACGGCGCGGTGGTCTACGACCTCACCGCCGACGTCGTGGTGGAGTCCAGCCTGTTCCCGGTCTCCGAGGCCTTCGCGGTCATGGAGGAGGTGGCCGCCCGCCATCCCGGCACGCTGTTCGCCGCCGAGACCCTGGACGGCGTCTACACCGACCACGGCTGGGCCCGCACCGACCGCATGGAGATCGGCGCCCCGCGGGTCGGCCCGCTGCGGGAGCGCCTGCCCGCCGGCACGGGCCTCGTGAAGTTCCTCGCCAAGCTGGACTCCGCCGACCCGCAGGAGTACTACCGGGCGCTCACCGACCTGGTGGCCGGACGGCTGTCCGTCACGCACTCGGTCGCGGCCGCCCCGCTCGTGGAGATGGGCCAGCGGGGGCTGACGAAGGCCCGCACCCTCGAGCAGTACGCGGCCGAGCGCGGGATCCTGCCGCACGAGGTCATGGCCTTCGGGGACATGCCCAACGACCTCGAGATGCTGACCTGGGCCGGCCACGGCTACGCGATGGCGAGCGGGCACCCCGCCGTCGCCCGGGCCGTGGGCCGCACGGCCCCGCCCTTCGCGGAGGACGGGGTGGCCCAGGTGATCGAGGCGCTGCTGCACGCCCGCCGACCCGGCGCGTCACGGGCGGGACATTCCGCTACCACGGGGTAACAATGGGGATGTGACCCCTCCAGCGCGCCGGCGCGACATCCCCGCCGCCCTCGCCCACCGCGGTTTCTCGCGCGAGGGCGCCGAGAACACCCTCGACGCCTTCCGGGCGGCCCGCGACCTCGGCTACGAGTGGATCGAGACCGACGTCAACACGACCGCCGACGGCGTGGTCCTGTCCTTCCACGACGGCACGCTCGACCGCGTGACCGGCGACGCCGGGGAGGTCTCCCGCCTGACGTGGGAGCAGATCCGGTCCCGGCGGGTGGCCGGGGCCGGCGGCATCCCGCGACTCGCCGACCTGCTCACCGAGCTCCCGGAGCTCAAGCTCAACATCGACGTCAAGGACGAGGCGTCGGTGACCGCCCTGCCCCCGCTGCTCCACGCGCTGGGGGCCGTGCACCGGGTGCGGGTGACGTCCTTCTCCGAGAGCCGGCGCCGGCGCACGCTGCGCCGGCTCCACGAGCTCGCCGGGCGGCCCGTGCCCACCTCCTCCGGCCAGGGCGGGATGCGCCTGCTGCTCGTGTGCTCCTGGCTGGGCGGGCCGAGCTGGCGTCTGGCCCGGCGGGCCGCGGCCCGGTGGATCGCGCCCTTCGACACCGTCCAGATCCCGCGGCGGCACCGGCTCCGCGGCGGGGCCCAGCTCGAGCTCGTCACCCCCCGCTTCCTGGACTTCGCCCACCGGCACGGCATCGACGTGCACGTGTGGACGATCAACGACACCGCCGAGATGGCCGAGCTGCTGGAGCTGGGCGTGGACGGGATCGTCACCGACCGCGCCGATCTCCTCGCCGAGCTGCTGGCCGAGCGGGGGCAGTGGCCGCCGTCGGGCGTGTGAGCCATGACACGCCCGGGTGCCGCGTGGCAGGGTGGGGCCATGACCCACACCGCCGCCCCGCCCGCGGACACCGACCAGCACGTCCTCGCCGAGGTCCGCAACGGGACCGGGCACCTCGTGCTCAACCGTCCCCGCCAGCTCAACGCGCTCACCGCGCAGATGTACCACGACCTGAAGGCCGCCCTGGACGCGTGGAAGGACGACGACGCCGTGCACCACGTCCTGGTCACCTCGGCCTCCGCCAAGGCCTGGTGCGCCGGCGGTGACATCCGGCAGGTGCGGGACGCCGTCCGCGAGGGCCGGCTGGAGGCGGCGACGCAGGTCTTCGCCGTGGAGTACGCCCTCGACTGCCTGATCGCGGACTACCCCAAGCCCTACGTGGCGCTCATGAACGGCATCTGCATGGGCGGCGGCATGGGCATCTCCGTGCACGGATCCCACCGGGTGGTCGGCGGCTCGACCGTCATGGCGATGCCGGAGACGAAGATCGGCTTCTTCACCGACATCGGCGCCTCCTGGTTCCTGCCGCGCGTCTCCCGCCCGGACCGCCGGGGGGAGCCCAGCCTCGCCGTGGGGCGCTGGCTCGCCCTCGGCGGGCAGCGGATCAGCGGCGCGGACGCCGTGGCCCTCGGGCTGGCCGACGTCCTCGTGGCCGACGAGGACTTCCCCGACCTCGCGGCGGCCGTGGTGGAGGAGGGACCCGCCGACGCCCTCGCCCGCTTCGCGCGCGAGCCGGAGCCCTCGCCCGTCGTGGCCCGGTGGGAGCAGATCGAGGACCGCTACGGGGCCCCGACCCTGCAGGAGATCGTCGCCGCAGCCCCCGAGGACCTCACGAGCATGAGCCCGTCCTCGCTGGTGCGCACCTTCGAGCTGCTCGAGCGCGGCGCGGCCGAGGACGGTGTGCGCTCCTGCCTGGAGCGGGAGCTGCGCCTGGCCGCGGACACGATCGCCCGGCCCGACTTCGCGGAGGGCGTGCGCGCGGTGCTCGTGGACAAGGACAACGCCCCGGTGTGGGAGCACGCCTCCGTCGCGGACGTCGACGCCGACGCGGTCCGGGCCGTGCTCGGCGAGAAGCTCCCGCTGCCGCTCTGACCGGCCCGCCCGGCGCGCTCAGCGGTGGGAGGGGTCCTTGCCGTTGCGGCTGACCACCACGCGCACCGGGCCGGCCGTCCCCACGGAGCCGGAGGGCCGGTCCACGAAGCGGCGGTAGCCGAGGAACAGGACCAGCACCAGGGACACCGTGACCACCCCGAAGGTGACGAGGGTGTCCTGGGAGATCAGGCTGCGCACCACGCTGTGGAGCAGGGTGAACAGCCCGCCCAGCAGGATGCCGTTGGCCAGCACCGGCCCGCGCCGCTCGACCAGCAGGCCGAGCCCGAGCAGCCCCACGGCCACGACCAGGGTGGCCACGCCCACGTCCCGGCTGTGCCGCATGGACTGCTCCTCCCACTCCTCACGCTCGACCAGGTGCTCCGCCCACTGCTGCTGCTCCTCCGCGGTGAGCTCCCGGACCTCCTGCGCGGCGACGAGCTCCGGGGACGCCTCCGGCTCCCGGGGCCCGGGGTGGACCGTGCCGACGCCGAGACCCACGAAGAGGGCGATCAGCGCCCCCAGGAAGAGCGCGTAGACCGTTCCCATGGTCCGGGTCTGCATGCGGTCGCCCATGCGGTGTGCTCCGTCCTCCCGCCGTGCGGGCTGGTTCGTGCGGGGTGGTTCGTGCGGGCCGTAGCCGGCCCCGGGTGCTCGCATTATCGGCCCGACCCGCGGCGATGTCCACGTCCGTCACCTGGCGGGCGGGTCTTCCACCGCGTTGTGCCCCTGCCTACGCTGGGAGCATCCGCTCCGGCGTCCGATCCCCGGTGCAGGCGGCACCGGGACGAGGCGGCGCCGGGACGCGCCCGCCGGAGGGGTGGTGGAAGACATGGTGGTCTTCGAGAACAGGGCCGACGCCGGACACCGGCTCGGCAGGCGGCTGATGCCCCTGCGCGGCCGGGACGTGGTGGTGCTGGGACTGCCCCGCGGCGGAGTGCCGGTGGCCTATGAGGTGGCCCGGATGCTCGACGCCCCGCTCGACGTCATCGTGGTCCGCAAACTGGGTGTCCCCTCCCAGCCGGAGCTGGCGATGGGCGCCATCGGCGAGGAGGGCGCCCGGGTGCTCGACGAGCGCACCCTGCAGTACTTCGGCGTGACGGACGCGCAGCTGGAGCGGATCGAGGAGCGGGAGCGCGCCGTGCTCGAGGCCCGGACCGCCCGGTTCCGGGAGGGGCGGGAGCGGATCGACCTCACGGGCCGGACCGCCCTCGTCGTCGACGACGGCATCGCCACCGGCTCCACCGCGCGCGTGGCCTGCCGGATAGCCCGCCAGCTGGGCGCCGGGCGGGTGGTGCTCGCGGTGCCGGTCGCCCCGGAGGAGGCGCTCGGCCGGGTGACCGAGGCCGACGAGGTGATCTGCCTGGCCACCCCGCCCTACTTCGCGGCCGTGGGCCACCACTACCGCGACTTCTCCGCGACGGAGGACGACGAGGTGGTCGCCCTGCTGGACGCCGCCCGCCGCCGGCACGAGGCGCAGCTGCCCCCCGCGCGCAGCGCCGACGCGCCCGGGGATCCCGTCGACGCCGACGTGCGCATCCCGGCCGGCTCGACGCGGCTCGAGGCCCACCTGCACCTGCCGGCTCCCGGCGCCGGGGTGGTGGTCTTCGCCCACGGCAGCGGCAGCGGCCGGCACAGTCCGCGGAACCAGTACGTGGCCTCCGTGCTGCAGCGGGCCGGCCTGGGCACCCTGCTGCTCGACCTGCTCTCCGACGAGGAGGAGGCCGAGCGCGCCAACGTCTTCGACATCGAGCTGCTCGCCCGCCGGCTGCTCCTGGCCACCGCCTGGCTGCGGGAGCAGCCCGGCTCCGCCGCCTCACCGGTCGGCTGGTTCGGGGCGAGCACCGGGGCCGGTGCCGCCCTGTGGGCGGCGGCCGAGCCCGGGGCGCCGGTCGCGGCCGTCGTCTCCCGCGGCGGCCGCCCCGATCTCGCGGGGGAGCGGCTGCGCCGCGTGCAGGCGCCCACCCTGCTGATCGTCGGCAGCCGGGACGTCGAGGTGCTGGGCCTGAACCGCTGGGCGCAGGAGTCGATGCAGTGCCCCACCCGGCTGGCCGTCGTGGAGGGCGCCGGGCACCTGTTCGAGGAGCCCGGCACGCTCGACGAGGCCGCCGGGCTGGCCCGGGACTGGTTCCTCCGGCACCTGGCAGCGGTCCGGGAGCACACCGGCGGAGACCTCCGGTGACCCCCGCCGCGCACGAGCGGACCCGGGCCGCCGGGGTCCTCGCCGAGATCCGTTCCCTGGCCGCTCCGCTGGCGGGCGCCCCGGACCTCGACCTGCTCGTCGAGCGCTGCGCCGGGGCCCGGTTCGTGGCCGTGGGGGAGGCCTCGCACGGCACCCACGAGTACTACCGGTGGCGGGCGCTGCTCAGCCGCCGGCTCATCGAGGAGCACGGCTTCACCTGGGTCGGGGTGGAGGGCGACTGGCCCGACTGCTGGCGGCTGAACCGGTGGGTGCGCGGACAGGCCGAGCAGGACCGGGACGCCCGCGGGGTCCTGGCCGGCTTCGGCCGCTGGCCCCGCTGGATGTGGGCGAACGAGGAGGTCGCCGAGTTCCTCGACTGGCTGCGGGAGGAGAACGCGCGCCGGCCGGAGGCGGAGCAGGTGGGCTTCTACGGGCTGGACGTCTACTCGCTGTGGGACTCGCTGCGGGAGATCATCACCTGGCTCGAGGCCAACGAGCCCGAGGCCCTGCCGGCCGCCCTGCAGGCGTGGCAGTGCTTCGTCCCGTTCCACGAGGACCCGCACGAGTACGCGTGGAGCACCCGGATCGTGCCCGAGAGCTGCGAGGCCGACGTCGTCGCCCTCCTGGCGGAGGTCCGTCGGCGCACGCTCGGCCGGCTGGAGGACGACCCCGCCGCGTTCGACGCCGCGCTCAACGCCATGGTCGCCACCGACGCCGAGCGCTACTACCGCACCATGGTCCGCGGCGACCGGCAGTCCTGGAACGTGCGCGACGAGCACATGGCGGACACGGCGGAGCTGCTCTCCCGGCACCACGGCCCCGGCGCCAAGGGTCTCGTGTGGGAGCACAACTCGCACGTGGGGGACGCCCGGGCCACGGACATGTTCGACGCCGGGCTGGTCAACGTGGGACAGCTGCTGCGCGAGCGGCACAGCGCCCCCGAGGTGGTGCTCGTCGGCATGGCGGGCTGGAGCGGGACCGTGGTCGCGGCGGAGTCCTGGGGGGCGGCCGAGGAGGTCGTGGCCGTGCCCGAGGCCCGCTCCGGCTCCGCCGAAGACCTCCTGCACCGGGCCCTCGGCGGGCCGGCGGCCCTCGTGTTCGGCCGGGACCGCTCCGGGACCTGGCTGTCGGGGCGGTTCGGCCACCGGGCCATCGGGGTGGTGTACCACCCGTGGCGCGAGGCCGGCAACTACGTCCCCACCCGCATGGGGGAGCGCTACGACGCCCTGCTCTGGTTCGAGGAGACCTCCGCGCTGCGCCCGCTGGGCCACGAGCCGCCGCCGGAGGAGCCCGAGCTGGAGACCGAGCCCTCCGGCTTCTGAGACCAGTGGCACCGGAACGGAGGAGGACGGCTGTGGTGACAGGAACCGGACGAGAGGTCCTCGTCGGCGTCGACGGCTCCGACGCCTCGCGGGAGGCCCTCCGCGCGGGAGCGCGGATCGCGCGCGGGCTGGGCGTTCCGCTCGTCGCGGTCATGTGCTGGGAGGGACCGCGGATCTACGAGGGCTGGCAGGCCGTGGACCCCGGCCGTCCGCCCGCGGGGACCGAGGAGCGGCTGCGGTCCGCGGTCGCCGACACGTTCGGGGCGGAGCTGCCCGAACGGTTCGGCGCACGCCTGGTCCACGGCCGGCCGGCGGCCCGGCTGGTCGAGGAGAGCCGGGACGCCGCGCTGCTCGTGCTCGGCCGCCGCGGACACGGCGGGATGCCCGGCGCGGGCCTCGGCTCGGTCTCCCGCGCCTGCGTGGCCCACGCCGGCTGCCCCGTGCTGGTCGTCACGCACTGACGGACGTCCCTGCCCCCTGCCCCCTGCCCCCGGCATCGGACGGGCGGCCGTCACCGGGCGGGGAGCCCGCGCTCGCGGCGCGGTCCGCCCAGGGCGCGCAGGGCGTTGAGGATGGCCAGGAGGTCCACGACCTCCTGGCTGAGGGCCCCGGCGACCGCCGGGACCGCCCCGGTGGCGGCCACGAGCATGAGCACCACGGACAGGGCGATGCCCAGACAGATGCTCTGCAGCGCCACCTGCACCGTGCGCCGGCCGATCCGTACGGCGCCGGCCGTCCGGGCGAGGTCCTCGGTGAGGACCACGACGTCGGCGGACTCGCTGGCGGCCGTGGCGCCCCGGGCGCCCATCGCGACGCCGACGTCGGCGGCGGCGAGCACGGGGGCGTCGTTGACGCCGTCGCCGACCATCAGCACCGGCCGTCCCGGGGCGTCACGCACGGCGCGGACCTTGTCCTCGGGCAGACACTCGGCCAGCACCCGGGGAATGCCCAGCGCCGCGGCGACGTGCTCCACGGTGGCGCGGGCGTCACCGCTGAGCACGAGGATCTCCCGCACCCCGAGCCGGGCGAGGTCGGCCATCGTGGCGGCGGCGTCCTCGCGCACCTGGTCGCTCATCACCAGGGTGCCGGCGAAGCGGCCGTCCACGGCCGCGTAGACGGCCAGCTCACCGGGGCCCAGCGCCCGCTCCACCACGTCCGGGGCGGAGCGGGCCACGTGGGCCGGCTTGCCGACCACCACCCGGCGCCCGGCCACGGTGGCGGTGACCCCGTGGGTGGCCTCCTCGTGGGCGTCCTCGGCCGGGACCGGGACCAGCCCCCGGGCGAGCGCGGCCTCCCGGACGGAGGACGCGAGCACGTGGGAGGAGTACTGCTCGGCCGAGGCCGCCAGGAGCAGCAGCTCGTCCGGGCGGAACGGAGGACGGGCGTGCACGGCCAGCAGCTCCGGGCGGCCGTAGGTGATGGTGCCGGTCTTGTCGAAGGCGGCGGTGCGCACCGTCGCGAGCCGCTCCAGGGTGCCGGCGTCCTTGATGATGACGCCGTTGCGGGCGGCCCGGCTCATGCCTCCCAGGAACGCCACGGGAGCCGCGATCAGCAGCGGGCAGGGGGTGGCCACCACGAGGACCTCGGCGAAGACCACCGGGTCCCGGTGGTACCACCAGGCCAGACCGGCCACCAGGAAGGCGAACGCGGTGAAGGGCACGGCGTAGCGGTCGGCCAGGCGCACCACCGGTGCGCGGGACGCGGCGGCCTCGCGCACCATCGCCACGATCCGGGAGTACTGGCTGTCGGCCACGGTCGCGGTGGCCCGCAGCATCACGGCCCGCTGCTCGTTGAGCGCGCCGGAGAGCACCGGCTCCCCGGCGCGGCGGGTCACGGGCAGGCTCTCCCCGGTGATGGAGGACTCGTCGAAGTCGGCGTCCGCGCCGACCAGCTCCCCGTCCACGGGCACGACCTCGGCGGGGCGGACCATCAGCTCGTCCCCGGGGCGGACCTCCTCGACCGGGACGTCCTGGACGGACCCGTCCGGGCGCATCCGGTGGGCGAGGACCGGGGCGCGCTCGAGCAGCGCGTTGAGCTCCCTCCGGGCCCGGTTCGCGGCGTAGTCCTCCAGGGCCTGCCCGCCGGTGAGCATGAGGACGACCACGAGGGACGCCAGGTACTCCCCGACCGCCACGGTGGAGCCGATCGCGGTGACGGCCAGCAGGTCCACACCCCAGTGCCCGGCGAGGACGTCCTCGACCATGCCCCACGCCACCCGGGCGGCCACGGCCAGCGCCCAGCCCGAGCCCAGCCACTGGGCCGGCACCGGCTGCCCGGCGGCCAGCAATCCCAGGACAACGGCGAGCACGGCCAGGGTCACGGCCACCAGCGGATGGCGCCGCGGGAACGCCAGCCACCGGCCGGCGCGGTCCGGGTCGACGTCGGTGTCCGGGCGCGAGCCGACGGAGAGCGTCATGACTCCATGGTCCTCCTGCGCTCCCTCGCGGGTTCGTGGCCGATCCCCTGCTCCGTCTCGGCGATGCGCCGGACGGTCCGGAGGAAGCTGTCCGGGTTCAGGGAGACCGAGTCGATGCCCTCACGCACCAGGAACTCCGCGAAGTCCGGGTGGTTGCCGGGCCCCTGATCGCAGATGCCGATCGGGATGCCGGCGGCATGGGCCTTGCGGATCGCCTCGCTGATCGTCCGGGTCACGGCCTCGTCGCGCTCGTCGAACAGCGCGCGCAGGGCCCCGGCGTCCCGGTCCACGCCCAGGACGAGCTGCGTGAGGTCGTCGGAGCCGATGGACAAGCCGTCGAACCGTTCGGCGGACTGTTCGGCCAGGACCACGTCGGCGGGGCTCTCGCCCACCATGCGGACCTTCGGCCCGTGTCGCGCTCCTCGAGCCGCTCCCGCAGGGTCGGGCCGATCCTGTTGGCCGTGACGTGGGCCCGGTAGGCGCCGGAGGAGGTCGCGAAGCCTCCCGGCACGCGGCCCCCGGGTAGTCGGCTCCCGCACCCTCTCCCCGAGGGAGGCGTTCTTGCCGCTCACCCGGGCGACGACCGACATCCCGAGCTCCTCGAACCGGAACACCTGGGGCGCGTCCACGTCAGCTCCTGCGCGCCAGCAGCTCCGCGACGGCCTCCTCCTCCACGCGGGCGTCGGCGGCGATCAGGCACACCTGGGCCGTCTCGACGCACGCCTCGAGGCACTCGGAATCCTCCGAGCGCTCCTGGCGGGGGAGCTCCGGCGCGGCGGGGTGGGCCGTCAGGGCGCGGCGGATCGTGCTCACGGGCTTCTCCTCCAACGGACGGGACCGGGCGGGACGGCCCCGGGTCAGCCGGCGAGCCGGGCCCGGGGCGCGGTGCGGCGCCGTGCGGGGTGCCGCGGCCCCACGGGCTCGGGGGCGTCCCGGCCACGGCGGGCGGGCGTCCAGGTGGCGAGCCGGGTGACGGCGCCGTGGGCGGGCAGCTCGTCGGGCAGCACGAACTCCACGGGCGGGGTGCCCTGCACGGCGTCGTCGTGCTCAGCGGCCCAGCGCAGCAGGTCCACGGCGGCGGGCTCGATGTGGTGGGCGGAGGAGGCGTCCACGACCACCGCGATCCCCGGCACCAGGGTGCGGGCACGCCGGACCAACGGGCACAGGGCCCGGTGGTTGACCTCGGTGACGCACCCGGTGACGACGAGCCGGACGTGCCTGCCGTCCAGGTCGACCTGGACGAGAACGGACAGTTTGTGGTGCATGTGGTTTCTCTCCCCGCAGCGGATCGTGCGTGGCCGGCTGCTCGGCCCCCGCACTCCACGCTAGGGGAGAGGTGACGGACGTCACCAAAATATCCGGCCACTGGCGCGCATATTTCCTCTACCGACGGGTAGGCGGACGCCGGTCGCTCAGCCCAGCGGGGAGGGCATGCGCGTGGTGTCCGGGGCGAGCGGATCGCTGCCCACCGTGCCGCGTCCGCGGGCCAGGGCCGCCATGAGGTGGTAGACCACGAGCGTGGCGGCGGTGCCCAGGGCGATCCCCGCGAACTGCAGGCCGAAGGCCTCCCACGTGTAGTCCGCGATGCCGATGATCATGGCGACCGCGGCGGTGGTGAGGTTGACCGGGTTGGAGAAGTCCACACGGTTCTGCACCCAGATCCGCACACCCAGCATGCCGATCATCCCGTACAGCACCGTGGCCGCCCCGCCGAGGACGCCGGCAGGGACCGTGGCCACGGCGGCACCGAACACGGGGAAGACGCTCAGCAGGATCGCCACGAGGGCCGCCACCCAGTAGGCCGCCGTCGAGTAGACGCGCGTGGCGGCCATGACGCCGATGTTCTCGGCGTAGGTCGTGGTCCCGGAGCCGCCGCCCGAGCCGGCGATCACGGTGGCCAGCCCGTCGGACATGATGGCCCGCCCGATCCAGGGATCGAGGTCGTCGCCGGTCATCAGGGCCACCGACTTCACGTGCCCGATGTTCTCCGCCACCAGGACCAGGATCACCGGGATGAACAGGCCCATGAGGGGCAGGTGGAACTCGGGGGCCTGGAACGGGGGCAGCCCGAAGAGGCCCTGCTCCCGCCACACGGCGCCGAGCACGGAGAAGTCCACCTCCCCGCGCAGCACCGCGGTGACGTAGCCGAGGCACACGCCGAGCAGGATCGACAGGCGCCCGGGCAGGCCGCGGAAGAGCACCGAGATGAGGACGATGGAGGCCAGCGTCACGAGCGCGGTGACGGGGGCGGCCATGAAGTTCTCCTTGGCGGAGGGGGCCAGGTTGAAGCCGATGAGCGCCACGATGGTGCCGGTGACCAGGGGCGGCATGAGCCGCTGGAGCCAGGACGTGCCCGCGAACTGCACCACGAGACCGATCAGGAACAGCGCCGCACCGGCCATCAGGACGCCGCCGAGCGCGCCGCCGGGGCCGTACTGGTTGGTCGAGGCGCTGATCGGGGCGATGAACGCGAAGGAGGACCCCAGGTAGGAGGGCACCCGTCCCGCCGTGATCACCAGGAAGAGGATCGTGCCCACTCCGGAGAAGAAGAGCGTCGTGGAGGGCGGGAACCCGGTGATCAGCGGCACCAGGAAGGTGGCGCCGAACATGGCCACCACGTGCTGCGCGCCGATGGTGACGGTCCGGGGCCAGGTGAGCCGTTCGCGGGGGGTGACGACCTCCCCGGCGGTGACGGTGCGGCCGTCGCCGTGCAGGCGCCAGCCCAGTCCGAGACGGGCGGCGGCGGTGGTCTGTCCGGGCACGGGGGAACTCATGCGGGTCTCCTCGACGGCGGGGTGCAGCCCGGAGCCGGGCCCCCACCACTGTACTCGGTGCCCGTGCGATGCCCTGGGCGGTGCTGCCCGGCGCCCCGGGGCACGGCACGTGTCGGACGCCCTCCATATGATCAGCACGGTGATGGAAACTATGATGGTGGCCGGTTCACCCCACCGGACGAACAGGAGTCGACACATGCGTCAGCCACAGCCACGAGGCCCGCTGGGCGAGGACCTCCTCGCGGCGTTCCGGGAGGCACCCGGCACCCCGGCGGCGGAGTCCCGGGCCGCGGCGCTGCCGGACGCCGCCCGCGCCGCCGTGTCCCGCGCAGGCAGCGTCCTCGCCGACGACGACGTCCAGCTCGGCCTGTTCCTCCTGCACGCCCTGCACTACCAGGGGATCGACGAGGTCGACGACCGCTGGGAGAGCGACCCCGAGCTGCTGCGCACGCGGGGGATCCTCTCGGACGCGCTCGAGGCGCAGCTGCGCGCGGAGCTGCCCGCCGACACCGTGCCGGACACCCCGCAGTCGGTCGCGGACGCGCTGTTCGCCATGGCCGCCGACGACGACGGCCCGAGCCTGGCACGCCACCTCTCCGGCCGGGCGGACGCCGGGCAGGCACGGGAGTTCCTGCAGCTGAAGTCCGTCTACCAGCTCATGGAGGGCGACCCGCACACCTGGGGGATCCCGCGGCTGAGCGGGCGGGCGAAGGCCGGCCTGATCGAGATCCAGATCGACGAGTACGGGGGCGGCAACGCCGCCCGGATGCACGCGGCCCTGTTCGCGGCCGGGATGCGCGAGGCCGGCCTCGACGACTCCTACGGCAGCGCCGTGGACCGGGTGCCCGCGGAGTGGCTCGCCGGTGTGAACACCGTCAGCATGTTCGGCCTGCACCGCCGGCTGCGCGGGGCGGTGGTGGGGCACCTGGCGATGTACGAGATGACCTCGTCGGTGCCCTCCAAGTTCCTGGCGCGCGGCTTCCACCGCCTGGGCCTGCCGGCCGCGGCCGCGTTCTACGACGAGCACGTCGAGGCCGACGCCGCCCACGAGCAGATCGCCGCCCGGGACATGGCCGGGGGGCTCGTGGTCGAGGACCCCGCCGTCGCGGCGGACGTCTTCTTCGGCGCCCGCTGCGTGCTGCACCTGGACGCGCTCGCCGCCCGTCAGGCGCTGGCCCGCTGGGAGGCGGGGGAGTCCGCGCTGCGCCCGGCCCCGGCGGAGTCCTCCCGGTCCGGTGCTGCGGAGCTGGTGCGGTGAGCGCGGAGCGCCCCGCCGAGGACCACGAGCCGGTCCTGGACCCCGGGCCCGGCGGACCCACCGAGCCGGTGTCGATCACCGTGTGCCCGGACGGCCCGCTGCTCGTGCGCGGCGGCTACGAGCTGCTGGACGGGGACGACCGCCCCATCGACCCCGGGCGGGCCACCGTGGCGCTGTGCCGGTGCGGAGCCTCCTCCATCAAGCCCTTCTGCGACGGCTCGCACAAGCGGGCCCGCTTCCGGGCCCGCTGATCCGCCCGCCGGCGCTCAGCGGCGCGGACGCGGCTCGCGCAGCAACCACTGCGCGAGCCCGTCCAGGGCCATGCCCAGCAGACCGATGACGAGGATCACCACGAGCATCTCGTCGTAGGCCAGCCGGTCGCGGGCGTTGAGGATCTCGTAGCCCAGGCCGCTGCTGACCCCCAGCATCTCGGCCGGGACGATGACCACCCACGAGATCCCCAGGGCCAGCCGCACGCCGGTCATGACGAACGGGCGGATGCTCGGGAGCACCACGGTGCGCAGCCGCTCGGCGGGGGTGGCCCCGAGCGTCTCGGCGACCCGCAGGTGCAGCGGGTCCAGGGCCGCGACGCCCGCGGCCGTGTTCATGGTGATCGGCCAGACCGCGGCGGCGGCCACCAGGAAGATGACGGGCGCGTTGCCGACCCCGAGCAGCGCCACGGCCACCGGCGCCCAGGACAGCGGGGAGACCATGCGCAGGAACTGCACCACCGGGGCGCTGGTCCACCGGAAGCGGCGGTAGGAGCCGATGAGCAGGCCCAGGGGCACGCCGAGCCCGGTGGCCACGCCGAGCCCGCACAGCAGGCGCCACAGACTGGTCAGGCCGTCCTGGACGACCACGCCCCGCTCGAACAGCGAGGCCACGGCGCCGGGCATCCGCTCGGGCTGGAACGCGGCGATCATCGTGCTGGCGCCCGCCGCGGCGTGCGTGAAGGCCCACCACACGGCGACCGTGACCAGCACCCCGAAGAGCCCCCAGGCCGGGCCGGCCCAGCGGGACCGCGGGCGCGGGGCGGGCCGCGCCGCAGCGGAACGGGCCGGTCCGGAGCGGGGCGGGCCGGTGCGGGACGGGTCCGTCCGGGCGGCGCCGTCGAGGTCGGTGGGGAAGCCCGCGGCGTCCTGCGGGGTCCGGTGCGGGGCGCTCATGGGGCGATCTCCTCGGTGCGGGTCGTGCCGGTCAGGCCGAAGACGCTCAGCCCGCCGGCCTTCTCGATGCTGCGGGTCACGAGCGTGTCCTCGACGAGTTCGCGGTGGGCGGCGGCCGGGTCCAGCCCGTCGAGGAACCCTGCCGGGGCGTCGACGACGGTCTCCTGCATGGCCCGCACCAGCTCCTCGGTGAAGCTGGCGTACGGATACGGGCGGAAGTCCAGGCGCTCGCCGCTCCACGCGGGGTGGTGCAGAGCGTCCTGGTGCGCGGCGGCGGAGTAGGTCAGGGCCTTCTGGATCACGGGCCGGGGCTGGGGGAGGTAGCCGGCGGACAGCAGCGCCGCGGTCTCGGGGCGGTTGTCCCGGGCCCAGGCCTGCGCCCGGACGAGGGCGTCCATGAATCCCTGGGCCTGCGCCGGGCGGTGGCGGATGAGCTCGCCGCGCATCATGGTCACGCAGCACGCGTGGTCGTGCCAGACGTCGCCGAGGAACCGGTGGATGGTCCCCACCTCCTTCGCCTCGGCGGCCGCGTTGAACGGGTCGGCCACCACGTAGCCGCCGATCACCCCGTTGTTCAGGGCCGGGAGCATGTCGGAGGGGGCCATGGGCAGGAGGGCGACGGTGCGGTCCTGCCGGGACGGGGTCTCGCGCATCACCGGGGTGAGGCCGGCTTCGCGCAGCATCTTCTGCACGATCACGTTGTGCACGGACCACCACGCCGGGATCGCCACCGACTCCCCGGACAGGTCCCCGAGCCGGTGCACGTCCGGGCGCACCGTGAGCGCGGACCCGTTGATGTGGTTCCAGGCGGTGATGCGGACGTCGGCCCGCAGCCCGTAGCGCATGTACAGGGCCATGGGCATGAGCATGTGGATCACGTCGACCTTGCCCGCCACGAAGGCCTCGGACAGGGAGGCCCAGCTGCGGAAGAGCACCGGCTCGGCGACCGGCACGGCGGCGTCCTGGTAGTACCCGTTGGCGTGGGCGACCAGCAGGGGGGAGGCGTCCGTGATGGGGAGGTACCCGATCCGCACCGGGCGCGCCGGCCCGGACGCCGCCCGGGCGTCCTGCTGGCGGTCGGCGTACAGGGCCCCGGCTCCCCAGCCGAGCCCGGTGAGCGCCGCCGCCCCGGCCCCGGCCCGCAGCAGCACCCGCCGGCTCGGCCCGCCGGTGCTCATATGACCCAGTTCCCGGAGCCGTCGTCGGCCCCGCGGTAGTGGGCGAGGATCTGCTCGGCCGTCGTGCCGTCCTGCGCCGGCACCCACTGCTGCCGGAATCCGCGCGGACCGGCGAAGAAGCCGATCCGGTCGCCGAGGGTGATGGCCTCGTCGACGTCGTGGGTCACGAGGAAGACCGTCAGCTCCAGCTCGGTCGTCAGGGCGCGCAGCCACAGCTGGAGGTCCTTGCGGGTGGCCGGGTCCAGGGCGCTGAACGGCTCGTCGAGCAGCAGCACGTCGGGGTCCACCGCGAGCGCGCGGCCCACCGACACGCGCTGGGCCTGCCCGCCGGAGAGCTCCTGGACGGGGGTGTGCGCGAGCTGGGCCAGGCCGAGGATCTCGAGCAGCTCGTCCACCCTGGAGTCCTCGAAGCGGTCGCGGTTGCGCCGGTACCGCCCGCCCAGGGCGATGTTCCGGCGCACCGACAGCCAGGGGAACAGCCCGGGGTCCTGGAAGACCACGGCGAAGCGGTCGTCGGCGTCGCCGAACTCGATGCTGCCCCCGTCCAGGGGTTCGAGCCCGGCGATGGCCCGCAGCAGGGTCGACTTCCCGGAGCCGCTGGGGCCCAGCACCGCGAGGGTCTCGCCGTTGCGCAGGGTCAGGTCCACCCCGTCGAGGGCGGGGGCGGAGGCCCCCGGGTAGCTCTTGCGCAGCCCGCGGACGGTGAGCGCGGGCCGCGGGGCGGCGCGGCTCAGGCGAGGTTCTGCAGCACCCACCGCAGGTGACCTTCCGTGGGGGACTGCACGGGCAGGAACGCGGCCTCGCGGGCCCGGCGCGCCGTGGGGGAGGACATGGCGTAGCCGCGCCCGCCCACCACCTTCCCCTCGATCCGGGTGGCCCGGCCGGTGAGCAGCGCGGCGTCCAGCCGGAGGGAGAACAGCTCCCGGGGCCCCGCCTCGCGGGGTGCCTCCGCGAGGCGCAGCAGCTCGGCCCGCAGCCGCCCGTGGTCGGCGGTCGCCTGCTCCAGCTCCTCCCGGAACACGTCCGCCACGCCCTGCATGCTCTCGTGCGCGGCGGTCAGCGCGGCGGCCGAGAGGCCGAGGCAGAACGCGGTCTGCAGCAGCAGGAACGGGCCCCGGACGGCGGTGAGGAAGGACGGGACGTCCTCGCTCAGCAGGTCCTCGGCGAGGTCGACGGGCACGTCCTCGAGCACGAGCACGCCCGAGGCCGTCGCGTTGAGCGCCATCAGGTCCTCGAGCAGCCGCACCGTCACGCCGGGCGCCGCGACCCGGGTGCGGAGCACCGCGCGCGAGCCGTCCTCCCGCACGGCGGGCAGCACCACGACGCCCTCGGGGTACAGGTTGGAGGCCCACGGCACGGTGCCGTTGAGGACCGGTCCCGCGGCGCCGTCGGTGAGGGTCACGGGGATCTCCCCGATGCCGGCGGCGTCCTTGAACGCCGGGGCCATCGCCGAGCACCCGGGCACGGCCCCGGACCGCACGTCCGCGGGGATCTCCGTCCCGGTGGCGGCCAGGTACTCCACGGTCGCACGGTGCGCCCACAGGGAGAACGCCGTGGCGGTGCACTCGGTGGCCAGGTCGAACACGACGGCGGCCTGCTGGGCCAGCGACCCGCTCAGCCCGAGGTCCAGCAGCCCCCGGGCCCCCAGTTCGCGCAGGGTCTCCCACGGGGACTCGACGGCCGTGTCGACGTCGTGCGCCCGTGCCGCGGCCGTGCGGCGGACGACGTCGTGGTCGGGGTAGTCGACCAGCGGTGCGAGCAGGGGCCGGCCGCCGGGGGCCGGCCCGCCGGGCGCGGACGGAGGGCGGGTGGACTGGGTCATGGTCTTCCGTTCTGCCGGGGTGTGCGGGGCGGGTCCGGTGCGCACGGCGGGGCGGGTCCGGGGGCGGGACGCACGACGGCGGCCCCCGGGTCGTGGGGGCCGCCGTGCCGCCGAGTGCTGCGGTCCGCTCAGACGTTGAGCTTGAACAGCCGGTCGAACGGGGTGCCCACGGCCTGGCGGGCCCGCTCCACGGACGCCTCGTCGGGGGCGTTGTAGAAGCACAGGCACTTGGCGGTGTCCTCGCGCACGTACGTGCGCAGGAAGGAGACCTCGGGCACCTCGGCGTACTTCGGGGAGTTGGCCTTCTTGCGGGCCAGGTACTGCTCCATGGTGATCTCGGCGGGAATGTCCCACTCCACCAGGTACTGGGCGTCGCCCCGCAGCTTCTTGATGTCCTCGAGCTCGGCGCCCACGAGGCGCACGGCGTCGGGACCGGTGACCTCCGTGGCGGCGTCACCGGCGGCGGAGCGCACCGTCCCGGCGAGGCCCTCGACGGCGTCCTCGGCCTCGACGATCACGAAGACCCGTCCGTGATCGGCCGTGACCTGGGACTCGATGACCTCGGCGCCCGCCGCGGGGACGGCCTCGGAGACCGTGGCGATGAGCTGGGTCACGGCGTCCTTGGACGGGGAGGCGGGCACGATCTCGAGCAGGTGGAGAGACATGGGATTCCTTCCGGGGAGGACGGGGACCGCGGCGCCGGGGCCGCTCGGGCACTGCTCCCAGGCTAGGCTCCGGCGTCCGGTGTGTCCGGGGCGGCGTCACAGTGCGCAACACGAAAGATTCCGAATGGTTCTTCGTGACACGGGGGGCCGCCGCGTGGACAATGCGCCACCACGTCCGGCTCCCGGCGGCCGGGTGCTGCCGCTCCGCGGGTCGCTACCCTGGTGGGATGCGCGCGGAGGAGCTGAACCGGTCCGTCCAGGACTGTCTGAAGACTGTCTGGCTGGCCCAGGAGTGGTCGGCCGACCCGGTGACCACCACCGGCCTGGCCCAGCGGCTGGGCCTGTCGCCGTCGACCGTCTCGGAGGCCGTCAAGAAGCTCACGGCGCAGAACCTGCTGGGCCGCACCGAGCACGCGGGGATCGTGCTGACGGACCGGGGCCGGGAGGTCGCGGTGCAGATGGTCCGGCGCCACCGGGTCCTCGAGGCCTTCCTCGCCACCCGGCTCGGCTACGCGTGGGACGAGGTGCACGAGGAGGCCGAGGTGCTCGAGCACGCGGTGAGCGAGAGGTTCATCGCCCGGGTGGACGCCCTCCTCGGCCACCCGGAGCGGGACCCGCACGGGGACCCCATCCCGCGGCCGGACGGCACCGTGCCGCCGGCCACGGCCGTGCTGCTGGCCGAGGTCCCGCCGGGCACGACCGCGGTGGTGGCCCGGGTCTCCGACGCCGACCCGGGCCGGCTGCGCCGGCTCGGCGAGGCCGGCATCCGCCCCGGGACGGAGCTCGTGCTGGGCGAGGTCCTGCCCCGGGGCGTGGCCGTGACGGTGGGCGGGGCCGTCGTGGAGGTGGGCGTCCTGGCCGCCGAGGCGGTCTGGGTCCGGCCGCGGCCCTGAGGCGGCCCGGGCCGCCTCAGGAGATGACGTCGTCCACCAGGGCCTTGGCCTCCTGCTGCACCTGCGCCAGGTGCTCCTCGCCGAGGAAGGACTCCGCGTAGATCTTGTAGACGTCCTCGGTGCCGGACGGGCGCGCCGCGAACCACGCGTTCTTGGTGGTGACCTTCAGTCCCCCGATCGCCGCGCCGTTGCCGGGGGCGTTGGTGAGCTTGGCGGTGATCTGCTCCCCGGCCAGGGTGTCGGCCTCCACCTGGGCGGGGGAGAGCTGCTTCAGCGCGGCCTTCTGCTCGCGGGTCGCGGGCGCGTCGATGCGCTGGTAGACGGGCGCGCCGAAGTCCGCCGTGAGCTCGGCGTAGCGCTGGGACGGGGTCTTCCCGGTCCGGGCCGTGATCTCCGAGGCCAGCAGCGCGAGGATGATCCCGTCCTTGTCCGTGGACCACACGGAGCCGTCCGTGCGCAGGAAGGAGGCGCCGGCGGACTCCTCGCCGCCGAAGCCGATCGAGCCCTCCATCAGCCCGGGCACGAACCACTTGAAGCCGACCGGCACCTCCACGAGCTCGCGGCCCAGGGAGGCCGCGACCCGGTCGATGATCGAGGAGGACACCAGGGTCTTGCCGACCCCGGCCTCCGGGGACCACCCGGTGCGGTGCCGGAAGAGGTAGTCGATCGCCACGGCGAGGTAGTGGTTCGGGTTCATCAGGCCGGCGTCCGGGGTCACGATGCCGTGGCGGTCCGTGTCGGCGTCGTTGCCGGTCGCGATGTCGTACTTGTCCCGGGCGCCGATGAGGGAGGCCATGGCCGAGGGCGAGGAGCAGTCCATCCGGATCTTCTCGTCCCAGTCCAGGGTCATGAACGCCCACTGCGGATCCACCGACGGGTTGACCACCGTCATGTTCAGCCCGAAGCGCTGGGCGATCTCGCCCCAGTAGGCCACGGAGGCGGAGCCCATGGGATCGGCGCCGATGTGCAGGCCGGAGTCCCGGATCACGCCGAGGTCGATGACCTCCGGCAGCGTCCGCACGTACTCCTCGAGGAAGTCGTAGCCGCCGGTGGTCCCCGCCGCACGGGCCTGCGCCAGGGGCACCCTGCGGACCCCCGCCATGCCGTTCTCCAGGAACTGGTTGGCGCGCCGGGCGATCCACTCGGTGGCGTCGGTGTCGGCGGGGCCGCCGTTGGGCGGGTTGTACTTGAAGCCGCCGTCGGAGGGCGGGTTGTGCGAGGGGGTGATGACGATGCCGTCGGCCATGCCCTCGACCCGGCCGCTGTTGTGGGTGAGGATCGCGTGGGACAGCGCCGGGGTGGGCACGTAGCCGTCGCGGGAGTCCAGCAGGACGGTCACGTCGTTGGCGGCCAGCACCTCGAGCGCGGTGTCCTGGGCGGGCCCGGAGAGCGCGTGGGTGTCCTTGCCCATGAACAGGGGCCCGGTGATCCGCTGGCCGGCGCGGTACTCCACGATCGCCTGCGTGATCGCGGCGATGTGCTGCTCGTTGAACGAGCCCTTCAGGGACGAGCCCCGGTGCCCGGACGTGCCGAAGGCCACGCGCTGGTCCGGGTCGGACGGGTCCGGCACGACGTCCGTGTAGGCGTCGAGGAGCTTGCCGAGGTCGACGAGGTCACTGGGTTGGGCGACGGTGCCCGCACGATTGGTCATGCCGCCCAACCTACCGCCAGCCTCCGCGGCGCGCGGAGGCTGGCACGCGATCACGTCGCCAGGTTTCGCCGATTCCGCTCTGCGCGAGGCGCGCGCGGGAGACCTGGAGGAATCGGGGCCGGTGGGACAGGATGAGGGCACCAGCGAGCGCACGACCCAGCGACACGACCCAGCAAGGAGGCCGGCAGCATGAGCGAAGCACCCGACGAGACGAACGAGGACTCGGGCAAGGGCCCGGAGGGCACCGTCCCCGACAACGAGCAGGGCATCGGGCTGACCACCGACGAGGACCGGACCGGCTTCGAGCCGGAGGAGGACCCCGAGGCGGCCACCACGCCGGACGCCTGAGCCCGCCGCGGACCCAGCGCGCCCGCCGGCCGTGCCACGGCCGGCGGGCGCTCGCGTGCGGCAGGTCCGCCGCGGGTGCGGGCGCGGTGGGCCGGGGCCGCGTCCGGGTGCCGGGCGACTCAGTGCGGGGCGTCCTCGAGCTGCGCGACGACGGCGAGCAGCTGCGCCTCCGCGCTGGGGCGGCCGATGAGCTGGACCCCCATCGGGACGACCGGCCCGCCGACCGCCGGGCTGGTCCACAGCGTCGGGACGGTCACCGCGGGCAGGCCCACCACGTTCACCACGGAGGTCCACGGCGTGTACTGGCACTGACGCCTGTAGTCCTGGTCCGCGCCGGCGGGGTCCTCCTGGTCGTGCCCGGCCCAGTACCAGCCCAGGGGCCGCGGCGTCATGGCGAGCGCGGGCGTGAGCACCATGTCCCAGGCCCCGTACGCCCGGATCACGTCCTGTTCGATCCGGCGCAGCGTGCCCACGGCGCGCGCGAGCTCGACGGCCGAGCGGCGCAGGGCGCGGGCGCGGAACGCCGCCGCCAGGCCGGTCAGCCGCTGCGCCTGTTCGTGGTCCAGGGGCGCGGTGCCCATCGAGGTGGTCCAGACGTCGAAGAATGCCCCGGGATACTCGGGGTCGTAGCCGATCGAGGCCTCGCCGACCTCGTGCCCGGCCGCCCGCAGTCGGGCGACCCCCGCGTCGAGGGCGGCCCGCGCCTCGGGGGAGACCTCGATGTCGTGGACGGTGTCGAACGGCGAGGCGGTGCTCACCCCGATCCGCAGCGGCCGCCCGCCCCAGGGCAGGTCCCCCCGGCGGGCGGCCCGCACGCTCTCGAGGAAGGATGACTGCGGTGCGGCGGCCACCGCCCGGTGCACCACGTTGCCGTGGGCCGGTCCGCGGGCCGGGGCGCAGAGCACGTCCAGCAGCAGGGCCGCGTCCTCCGCGGTGCGGGCGATGGGTCCGTTGACCACGAGCTGCGCGGCGTCCGACTGCGCGTCGGCGGTGGGCACCCGCCCGCGGTTGGGCTTCAGGCCCACCAGACCGCACGCCGCCGCCGGGATGCGCACGGAGCCCCCGCCGTCGGAGCCCGGGGCCAGGGGGAGCATGCCGGCCGCCACGGCAGCGGCCTGGCCGCCGGAGGATCCGCCGGCGCCGGTGGTGGGATCGTGCGGGTTCCGCGCGGGCGGGGCCACGAGGTTCTCGGAGTAGCAGTTGAGGCCGAACTCGGGGACCTGGGTCTTGCCCAGGCACACGGCGCCGGAGGCCGTGAGCACGGCCACGAGGTCGTCGTCCTCGGCGGCGGCCGCCGCCCCGGTCCCCGGGTCCGCCACGGCCGCGGAGCCGTAGCCGGTGGGCATGCCGGCGACGTCGTGCAGGTCCTTCACCGCGAGCGGCACCCCGTGCAGCGGCCCGCGGGGCGCACCGGCGGGCAGGGCGTCGAGGGCGCGGGCCCGTGCGAGCGCCGGTCCGTGCGCCACGTGCACGAACGCGCCCAGCTGCGGATTGCGCTCCTCGATCCGGGCGAGGAAGAACTCCGTGGTCTCCGTGGCGCCCAGCTCCCCGCGCGCGAGCGCGTCCCTCAGCTGCACGGCGGTGAGGTCCCCGATCCCGGTCACGGCGGCTCCTGTCTCGGCCACGGCGGTCCGGGGACGGCGGTCCGGGACACACTGTGGGGCGTGGTGCCCAGGCTAGTAGGGTGAGGGCGCCCGGACCGCGACCGCGGTCCCCGATCCGCACAGGAGGGCCCCCGTGCCGACCTCCCGCCCGCCCCGTTCCGCCGCGGCCCGTGCCGCGGCGGCGTCCGCCCTGCTCCTGGCCCTGACCGGCTGCTCCCTCTTCGACCGCGAGGCCGAGCCCGGCGCCCCGGCGCCGTCGGCCTCCGGCAGCGCGTCGGCCCGGGCCTCCGGCGGCGCCTCGGACCGGGCCTCGGTCAGCACCGTGGAGGAGACCTGCGCCCGGGTGCTGGAGGCGGCCCGCACCGCCCCGGAGCGGCTGCAGGAGGACCCGGCCGGGCTGCTCGCCGAGGTCGAGGACCTCGCCGCCACCGCGCCGCCCGAGCTCTCCGGGCAGATCGCCTCGGTCCGCCAGGCCGTCGACGAGTACCGGCAGGGCGAACGGTCCATGCTCAGCGTCGCCCGGGAGGCCCGGGCCCTGCAGGAGCGCTGCTCCGGCTGACCGCATCCGGTGCCGACCGGCGACGAGCACGAGGGGCCGTCGCGCAGCAGGTCCTCGCCGATGACCAGCGGGGGCAGCAGGCGCACGATGTTGCCGAAGGTTCCGCAGGTCAGGATGATGACGCCCTGCGCCAGGCACTCCGCGGCGATGGCCTTGGCGGCGTCCGCGTCCGGCTCCTTGCCGCCGGGCAGCACGAACTCGAGCGCCATCATGCCGCCGCGGCCGCGGATCTCCCCGACGATGCCGGTCTCCTCGGCCACCGGGGTGAGCTCCTCGCGGATGATCTCCTCGATCCGGCGGGCACGGGCGATGAGGTCCCACTCCTCGATGGTCTCCAGCGCCCCCAGGGCGGCGCTGAGCATG
>NZ_LDNX01000047.1:0-1927 GCF_001027955.1 Kocuria sp. SM24M-10
TCCAGGGTCAGATCCGCGACCTCGATCCGCCCGGCCAGGAAGTCCTTGGACAGCGGCGGACGGTCGTAGGGACGCTGCAGCTCATCACCGATGATCACCACACGCCCGCCGAACCCGAGGCTGCGAGCCGCCCTCGCGGCCGACAGACCGGCCAGCGAGGCTCCGACAATGACGAGGGACTCCATGAAGGACCCCTTTCAGATCAGTGGGTGCGGGAACAGCAGGGCGGCGCCGGGCGGGTGGACCTCTCGGCTCGTTGCCGCGTACTGCGCAACGTGCTTCATATTGTGAGGTTCAGCGTGATGCGTCCCACATTGGCCTGTCAAGCGTTCCGGGCGACTTTTCCTGCCCCCGTCCCGGGGTCGCCGTGATTCCCGACGGCGCGGCGGACCCCGCGGACAATGTTGCGCAATGTGACCCACGTTGCACAGGGCAGGATGCCTGCCCGTTCCCCGGCTCTTTCCGGCGTCGAGGGCGCGAAGCCCACCGGCCCAGGAAGGCGGCGTCGACGGCATGAGCGGATCCACGCCGACGGAGCTCGAGGAGTACCTCATGTCACCGGTGCGGCGGTGCTCCGCGGGGTGATCCGCGGCCCCGGGTGGGGCGCTGCTTCAGCGTTCGAGGTCGCCGCGGATGAAGGCCTCCAGGTTCGCCCGGGCGGTGTCGTCGGCCTGCTGCTCGGGCGGGGACTTCATGAAGTACGCCGCCGCCGAGGTCAGCGGCCCGCCGATCCCGCGGTCCAGCCCGATCTTCGCCGCCCGGATCGCGTCGATGATCACCCCGGCCGAGTTCGGGGAGTCCCACACCTCCAGCTTGTACTCCAAGGAGATCGGGGCGTCCCCGAACCCGTGACCCTCCAGACGCACGAAGGCGAACTTCCGGTCGTTGAGCCACGGCACGTGGTCCGAGGGCCCGATGTGCACCTCCTCGGTGCCGAACTCCCGCACCACGTTGGAGGTCACCGCCTGGGTCTTGGAGATCTTCTTCGACTCCAACCGGGTGCGCTCGAGCATGTTCATGAAGTCCATGTTCCCGCCCACGTTGAGCTGATACGTCCGGTCCAGCACGTACCCGCGGTCCTCGAAGAGCTTGGCCAGCACCCGGTGGGTGATCGTCGCCCCGATCTGGGACTTGATGTCATCGCCCACGATCGGCACCCCCGCGGCGGCGAACTTCTGCGCCCACTCCTCGGTGGAGGCGATGAACACCGGCAGCGCGTTGACGAAGGCCACCCCCGCGTCCAGGGCCGCCTGGGCGTAGAACCGGTCGGCGGCCTCCGAGCCCACCGGCAGATAGGACACCAGCACATCCACTTGCGCCTCCCGCAGCGCGGCGGCGACATCGACCGGCTCGGCCGCCGACTCCTGGATCATCTCCCGGTAATAGGCCCCCAACCCGTCCAGGGTCGGCCCGCGCTGGACGGTCACCCCGGTGTGCGGCACCGAGGCGAAGGCCAGCGTGTTGTTCCGCCCGGCGCCGATCGCCTCGCACAGATCCACCCCCACCTTCGCCGCGTCCACGTCGAAGGCGGCCACGAACTGCACATCGGAGACGTGATAGTCCCCGAACACCACGTGCATCAGCCCCGGCACGGTCTGCCCCGGGTCGGCATCGGCGTAGAAGTGCACGCCCTGGATCAAGGACGAGGCGCAGTTGCCGACACCGGCCACCGCCACTCGGATCGGATGATGAGACACGATTCTCCTTCGTCGTGGGGCCGGACGCAGCCGCCGTGGCGGGGTGCGGCCGACCCCTCGGGGGTGAGGGGTGAGGGGCGGGTGACGTGGTGGTCCCCGCTGGGGTGCCGGCACGGGTCGCGCCGGCACCCGGGCGTCAGGGGCAGCGGTCGATCCACTCCTGCAGGTGAGGGGCCTCGGCGCGGATGTGGTCGTCGTGGCTGTGGGTCACAAGGGCGGCTCGGGTGTTA
>NZ_LDNX01000048.1:0-82094 GCF_001027955.1 Kocuria sp. SM24M-10
GCACCCGGCAGGCGGGGTCGCTGCGGGCGGCCGTGCCCGCCGGGGCCCGCTGCGTCGTCGTCGACGACGTGCTGACCACGGGCGCGACCCTCGCCGAGGCGGCCCGGGCGCTGCGGGCCGGCGGCGCGGACGTGGTGGGCGCCGTGGTCCTCGCGGCCGTGCGCCCGCCGGCGGTTCCGCTCACCGCTGATTCCCGCCCGGCGCCTCCGGGGGCTGGTGAATATCGACTGTGATTCCACTAACGTTGAGTCACGGGACGCAACAATCCTCCCGGGTGGGCGGCCCCATCCGCCCACGTCACCCCCGACAACTGGAGGGCATCATGGAACTGAACGTCATGGGGCGCAACGTCGCCGTACCGGAGCGGTTCAAGGAGTACGCCGCCGAGAAGGTCGTCAAGTTCGAGGAGCTGGGCGAGAAGGTCCAGCGCATTGATGTCAAGGTCACCAAGGACCACGCGATGCCGGGCCACCAGGGCATGGGCGTGGAGATCACGGTGTCCGGGCGCGGCCCCGTCCTGCGGGCCGAGGCGCGCGGCGACGACAAGTTCGCGGCCTTCGACGAGGCCTACAGCAAGCTGCTCGAGCGGCTGCGCCGCGCGCGCGACCGCCGCAAGGTGCACCGCGGCGCCCACCGCCCCACCGCCGTTCACGAGGCCACCGGCGCCCTGCCCGTGGTCCCAAGTTCCGGACCCATCTACACCACCCCCGAAGAGCTCGCGACCGCCGAGCAGGAGGCGTTCGACCAGAGCGTGAGCCTCTCCGACGCGGTCACGCCCGTCGAGATCAGGCGCAAGCGGTTCCCCGCCGCCGAGCTGAGCGTCGACGAGGCCGTCGACCACATGGAACTGGTCGGCCACGACTTCTACCTCTTCCTCGACAAGGAGACGGGGGAGCCCTCCGCCGTCTACCGCCGCAAGGGCTGGAGCTACGGCGTGATCAGCCTCAGCGAGAACGGCGAGGAGCCCCAGGAGAGCGTCCGGGCGTACCAGACCGAGGGCGCCCGCTGAGCACGCACCGCTGAGCGCGGGACCCCGCCGGCCGGGAGCCGGCCGGGTCCCGCCCCGGAGGAGCCCGGTGGTCAGCGCCACCGGGCTCCTCCGTGCCCGCCGGGACGGGCCTGCTCCCGTAGACTGGAGCAGGTGCCGTAATTCCCCCCACCAGCCCAACACGGCAGTCGAACACCGAGGAGCGTGTGCACGTGGCGTCATTCCTGGAGAAAGTCCTCAGGACCGGAGACAAGAAGGTCCTGACGAGGCTGCGGTCCTACACGGCCGCCATCAACAGCCTCGAGGACAGCTTCCGGGAGCTCAGCGACGCGGAGCTGCGCGCCGAGACGGACGCGTTCCGCGCCCGGGTGGCCGACGGCGAGTCGCTGGACCGGCTGCTGCCCGAGGCCTTCGCCGTGGTCCGGGAGGCGGCCTCGCGCACCCTGGGCCAGCGCCACTACGACGTCCAGCTCATGGGCGGCGCCGCCCTGCACCTCGGCAACATCGCAGAGATGAAGACCGGTGAGGGCAAGACCCTCGTCGCCACGGCCCCGGCCTACCTCAACGCCCTCACCGGCAAGGGCGTGCACGTCGTCACCGTGAACGACTACCTGGCCGAGTACCAGGCGAACCTGATGGGCCGCGTCTACCGGTTCCTCGGCATGGAGACCGGGGTGGTGCTGGCCAACCAGGACCCCGCGACCCGCCGGCAGCAGTACGTCGCGGACATCACCTACGGCACCAACAACGAGTTCGGCTTCGACTACCTGCGCGACAACATGGCCTGGAGCCCCGACGAGCTCGTCCAGCGCGGGCACAACTTCGCGATCGTCGACGAGGTGGACTCCATCCTCATCGACGAGGCGCGCACCCCGCTGATCATCTCCGGGCCGGCCTCCGGGGAGGCCAACCGGTGGTACACCGAGTTCGGCCGCCTCGTGCAGCGCCTGCACCCGGAGACGGACTACGAGGTCGACGAGAAGAAGCGCACCGTGGGCGTGCTCGAGTCCGGGATCGAGAAGGTCGAGGACTGGCTGGGCATCGACAACCTCTACGAGGCGCAGAACACCCCCCTCATCGGCTTCCTGAACAACGCGATCAAGGCCAAGGAGCTCTTCCGGGCCAACAAGGACTACGTGGTGCTCAAGGGCGAGGTGATGATCGTCGACGAGCACACCGGCCGCATCCTCGCCGGGCGCCGCTACAACGAGGGCATGCACCAGGCCATCGAGGCGAAGGAGGGGGTGGAGATCAAGGCGGAGAACCAGACCCTCGCCACGGTCACCCTGCAGAACTACTTCCGCCTCTACGACAGGCTCTCCGGCATGACGGGCACCGCCGAGACCGAGGCCGCCGAGTTCATGAACACCTACGGGCTGGGCGTCGTGTCCATCGAGACCCACCGCCCGCTCGCCCGCGTGGACCGCCCCGACCTCGTCTACAAGAACGAGGTCGCCAAGTTCGCCGCCGTGGTCAAGGACATCGAGGAGCGCCACGCCAAGGGCCAGCCGGTCCTGGTGGGCACGGTGTCGGTCGAGAAGAGCGAGTACCTCTCCAAGCTGCTGGCCCAGCGCGGGGTCCGCCACGAGGTGCTCAACGCGAAGAACCACGCCCGCGAGGCCGCGATCGTCGCCCAGGCCGGTCGCCGGGGCGCCGTCACGGTGGCCACCAACATGGCCGGCCGCGGTACCGACATCATGCTCGGCGGCAACGCCGAGTTCAACGCGGTCGACCGGATGCGCGAGCGGGGCCTGGACCCCCAGCGCGACGCCGAGGAGTACGAGCGCGTCTGGCCCGAGGTGCTGGCCGCGTGCGAGGCCGAGACGAAGGCGGAGCACCAGGAGGTCGTCGAGGCCGGCGGCCTGTACGTGCTGGGCACCGAGCGGCACGAGTCCCGGCGCATCGACAACCAGCTGCGCGGGCGGTCCGGGCGCCAGGGCGACCCGGGCGAGTCGCGGTTCTACCTGTCGCTGGCCGACGACCTCATGCGCCTGTTCAACGCCGGCGCCGCCCAGCGGCTCATGGCAGGGGCCCCGGACGACACCGCGCTCGAGCACAAGATCGTCTCCCGGGCCATCGCCTCCGCGCAGAGCCAGGTGGAGGGCCGCAACGCCGAGCAGCGCAAGAACGTCCTGAAGTACGACGACGTCCTCAACCGCCAGCGCGAGGCCGTCTACCGGGACCGCCGCCGCGTTCTGGAGGGCGACGACCTGCAGGAGCAGATCGTCCAGTTCGTCGACGAGGTCGTCAGCTCCACGGTCGAGGACCGCACCGCGGTGGGCCATCCCGAGGACTGGGACCTCGAGGGGCTGTGGGAGTCGCTGCGCACGATCTACCCCGTGACCCTCACGGTCGACGAGGTCGTGGAGGAGGCCGGCGGGCGCACCCGCCTCACCGCCGAGTTCCTGCGCGAGCAGATCCTCTCCGACGCCCGCCTCGTCTACGCCCAGCGCGAGGAGGAGGTCGGCCCGGAGGCCATGCGCAACCTGGAGCGGCGTGTGCTGCTCTCGGTCATCGGGCGCAAGTGGCCCGAGCACCTGTACGAGATGGACTACCTCAAGGAGGGCATCGGCCTGCGGGCCATGGCCCAGCGGGACCCGCTCGTGGAGTACCAGCGCGAGGGGTACGCGATGTTCCAGGAGATGATGGGGGCGATCCGCGAGGAGACGGTCTCCACGCTGTTCCGGATGGAGATCCGCCGTCAGCGCGTGGGCGCCGACGGCGGCCCCGTGGAGCTGCAGATCCCGCGCCAGCCCAGCTTCCTGCAGTACACCGCCCCCGGCGAGACCGGCGGGACGCAGACCCGGGTGGAGCCGGCCCCCGCGGCGGTCCGGGCCGGCGCGGACGGAGCCGCCGGCGCGGACGGGGCGGCCGGCGCGGACGACGCGGCCCCGAACCGGGCGGGGCGCCGGGCCCGCGCCCGGGCCGGCAGCGCAGAGACCGCGGAGGGCTGAGCGGAGCCGGGCGCACCGGGGCGGGGTCAGCCGACCTCGAGCTCGGTGACGCTCCAGCCCCGCCCCAGGCGCTCCACCCGCATGGCCACGGCCCGCCCGCGCCGCGGCTCGACCAGCACGAGGGCCACCTCGTAGACGCCGCGGTCCACCCGGCAGACCCGGCACCGGCGGACGTGCGGGTTGCGGTGCAGCTCCTGCAGCGAGGCCTTGCCCTCGAACTGCTCCTGCAGCAGCCGCAGCATGTCGGCCCGCTGCTGGAAGCGCTGCACGATCTCCGGGCTGGTCCACCGGCCCAGCTGCGCCGCCGGCCGGCTCCCGCCGAGCACCTCCACGGCCGCCTGGCCGATGGATCGGGCGAGCGCGGTGACCCGGCCCAGCTCGTCCTCGGCGGTGCCGCCGACCACGCGGGTGGCGCCCCAGGTGTAGCCGCCCGGGGCCGTGGGCGGCGCCGGGCGCTCCCGGCGGACCGGCGGCGCGGCCGGGGACGGCCGGGGAGCGAGCGCCCGGGCGACAGGATCGGAACCGGCGGCGGGTGCGTTCATGACGGGCCTCCTGGGAGCGGTGCGACGGTGGTCGGGGCGGAGTGTTCAAGGCGGAGTGGTCGGGGCGGAGCGGTCAGTGGTCCCCGGTGCCCGGGACCACGAGCCGCTGACCGGGGAGCAGCAGGTGGGGCCCGTGCGGCAGGACGTGCCGGTTCAGCTCGTACCAGGCCGGCCAGGCGCGGTCGACCTCCTCGGCCGAGGCCCCGGGGCCGAGCTGCGCCGCCGCAAGGGACCAGAGGGTGTCGCCGCGCAGGACGGTGACGGCGCCGTCGACCGTGCGCTCCGCCGGCGCCGGGTGCGCACCGGGGAATCGCGGTGCCTCCCCGGTCGAGGGCGCGGAGGGCGCGACCGGCACGACGGGCGGGGGGAGCGGCGCGGGGTGTGCCGATCCGGGGTCGGCCGGTGCGGCGGACGGTTGCGCCGGTCCGTCCGGAACCGACGCGGAGGGCCCGTGCACCGCGGTGCCCCCGGACCAGAACGGGGAGGGCGCGTCGTCGGCGACCGCGCCCGGGGCCGCGACGAGCTGCAGCCCCAGGGCCGCGGCGGCGGCCCGGCGCAGCAGCGCCGGGGAGCAGCGCCCGCACAGCCGGCCCAGGCGCTCCCACCGGTGGTGCCCGGCCAGCACCGCGAGGACGGCGAGGGCGGCGGCCGCCGCCCAGACCAGCACCACGGCGCAGCCGAGGCCGGCCGCGGCGAGCCCGAGCAGCTGCTCGGGCTCCGCGGCGGCGGACCACGTGATCCCGCGGATCCCGCTGCTGCGCTCGCCGCCGGGAACCCCGCCGAGGAGGACGGCACCGCTGGCGGCGAGCGACAGGCCGAGGGCGGGGAGCAGCAGGGCCGGCCACAGCTCGGCCGCGGCGCGGGACGCGGAGTCCGCCGTGGCACCCCGGCGCGACGCTCGACCTGCACGACGGTTGCTTTCGTTTGATGCTTTTTGGTGTCGTTTGACACGTTTTGGTGTCATGGGGCATTGGTAGCACCGTCAGCGCCCGGGTGTAAAGGCCCTCACCTCCTGCGGTGCACAGGGAACTCCTTGACGGCCGTGCGGGGCGGTCCTAGGTTGAGGGCCTGCCCGGCCGGAGGCGCCGGGCGCCGGAGGGAGGGCCGGGTGCGCTGGGAGCAGCTGTTCGCGGACATGGAGGCCCAGCTGGCCGCCGCGGGCCAGCAGGCGCTCGAGGCCGAGGCCGCCGAGCAGGCCCGCGCCGAGTACGCGCGGGTGCAACTGGCGGACCGGCTGCGCCGGCGGCGCGGGGAACCGGTGCGGGCACTGCTGGCCGGCTCCGTCCCGGTCGAGGGACGGGTGCGGGCGCTGGGCGCCGGGTGGGTCGCTCTCGAGGACCGGGGGGCCGAGCACCTCGTGCCGCTGAGCGCGGTGCTGTGGTGGGAGTCCCTGGGCCGGGGATGGCAGCCGGCCGCGGACACCGTGACCGTGCGCCTGGGGCTGGCACACGCGCTGCGGGCGCTCGCCCGGGGACGGGCGCGGGTGCGGATCCGGCTCACCGGCGGCGGCGCCCTGGGGGAGCTCGACGGGACCATCGACGGGGTGGGCGCCGACTTCGTGGACCTGGCCCTGCACCCGGACGACGACTACCGCAGGCGGGGCAGCGTGACCGCCTCGCGGGCGGTGCCGTTCTCGGCCCTGGTCTGCGTCTCCTCGCTCAGCGGAGAGTGAGCGCACCGCCGGAGCGGCGCCGCCCGGGGACTGGTCAGTCCAGGGAGCCGGAGCGCACGGCCTCCGCGGTGCGCTCGTAGCCGCGGGCGATGTACTCCTCCAGCTTGGCCGTCTCCACCCGCCACTGACCACGCCCGCCCACCTGGATGGCCGGCAGCTCCCCGCTGCGCACCAGGGCTCTCGCCTGCGTGGCGGAGATGTTGAGGATCTCGGCCACGTCGGCCAGGGTCAGGAAGCGCTGCTGCGCCATGCTCCGCCTCCTCGCACGTCGTTGCTCGTCGGTCCCAGTCTGCCACCGAACGCCCGTCCCCGGGTGGCCGTCCACAAGGGGGGACGCACCCGTCCTGCTGACCCGGAGCCCGTGCGGGACGGGCGCGGGCTGTCCCCAGTTGTGCACCGGGCTGTTCCGGTGCTCCTGCCGCACGGGCAGAATGTGGGCGACGAGCGCGGCGCCAGGGCCCGCCCACGCAGGAGGAAGGCGGTCGCCGATGAGCGGCACGGTCAGGGGCGCGGACGCCGCGTCGGCCCGGTTCAGGAAGCCGACCTGGAAGGATCCGCGGCTGCTCACCGGCCTGCTGCTCGTGCTGCTCTCCGTCGCCGGGGTCACCGCGGTGGTGACGGCCACCAACCGCACGGACCCCTATCTGGCCGCGGCCCGTGACCTCGAGGTCGGGCAGGCCGTGACCGAGGACGACGTCGTGGCCGTGGACGTCCGCCTCCAGGACGCCGCCGACCTGTACGTCCCCGCGGGCGCCGGCCCCGCCCCGGGCACGGTGGCGACGCAGCGGATCCCGCAGGGCCAGCTGCTGCCGGGAGCCGCCCTCGGCACGGCCGACCGGCTCGATCGCAAGCCGGTCGCGGTGCCCGTCGAGCACCCGCTGCCCGAGGACGCCGCGGCGGGCTCGCGCGTCGACGTGTGGGTCGCGGCCCAGAGGCCCTCCGGTCGCGGCCACGAGCCCGCGCGCCTGCTGCTGCCCGCCGCGGAGATCGCCTCGGTCTCCGCGGAGGAGACCGCGCTGGGGGCGGGCCGCGGCACGGTGGTGCACGTGCTCGTCGAGGACGGCCCGATGGAGGACGTCGTGGACGCCCTGGGCAACGACGCCCGGGTCACGCTCGTGTGGAACCCGGCGGGCGCGCCGTGACGGGTCTGCCGGTCATGGCCCTCGGGATCTCCACGTGGCCCCTGGTCGACGGCATCGAGCGGCTGCACGGGCCCGTCACGGTGGTCCGGCGCTGCCTGGACCTCACCGAGCTCCTCGCGGCGGCGCGGGCGGGCCTCGGCCGGGCCGCCCTCGTGGCGGAGGGCGCCGAGGAGCTCACCGCCAGCCTGCTGGAGCAGGTCCGGCTCGGCGGAGCCGTGCTGCTGGTGCTCGAAGGGCACGACCACCGCCGGCTCGCCGGGCTCGGCGCGGTGGTCGTCCCGGAACGAGCGGGTCCGGCCGACGCCGCGCGCCTGGTGGAGGAGGCGGTGGCCGCCGCGGCGGCCGCCCCGAGTGCCGTCGGCTACGCCGACGTCGTCGCGCACGCGCCGGAGCGGCAGGCCGACGGCAGCGAGCTCGCCGCCGTCGAGGGCGCCGACGGACCGGTCAGCGGGCCCGAGTCCGCCCCGCCCGGCGCGGAGCCGCCGCGCCCGCCCCGGTCCGGGCGGATCGTGGCGGTGTGGGGTCCCACCGGAGCGCCCGGCCGCACGACCGTGGCGGTCAACCTCGCGGCGGAGCTCGCGCTGCTCGGCGAGGACGCGGCCCTGGCGGACGCCGACACCTACGGGCCCTCGGTGGCCGCCGCCCTGGGGATGCTGGACGAGGCGGCGGGGCTCGCCCAGGCCTGCCGCCTGGCCGACCAGGGCCGGCTCGACGGCCCCGCGCTGCGCCGGACCGCCGCCGACGTGGCGATCGCGGGGCGGACCGTGCGGGTGCTCACCGGCCTCACCCGTCAGGACCGGTGGCCGGAGCTGCGCTCGGGAGCGGTGGCGACGGTCCTCGAGCGGTGCGCCCAGGAGTTCGGGACGACTGTCGTGGACTGCGGCTTCGCGCTCGAGGCCGACGAGGAGCTGACCGTGGACTCGATGGCGCCCCGCCGGCACGCGGCGGCGCTGACGGTGCTGGAACGGGCCGACGTGGTCGTGGCCGTGGGGGCGGCCGACGCCATCGGCGTGCCCCGGCTGGTCAAGGGTCTGTCCGACGTCGCCGCCGCGGCGCCGGGCGCCCGGCTCGTCGTCACGGTCAACAAGCTGCGCCGCTCCGCGGCGGGACGGGCCCCGGAACTGGGGATCCGCGAGGCATGGGCCCGGTTCGGCTCCGGACCGGCCGTGGAGCACTTCGTGCCGTGGGACCCGGAGACCTTCGACGAGGCGCTGCTGGCGGGTGCGGTGCTGGCCGAGACCGCGGCCGGCTCGCCCGTGCGGGCGGCGCTGCGCCGGCTCGCCGCGGGGGTGCTCGCCGAGCCGGCGGACGCGGGCGGGGAACCGGTGGTGCGCGGTACTAGGCTGGGCGGCAGGATCGGGGCCTGGCTGCGCCGCTGATCCCGGAGGCACCGCCCGGTTCCTCCGCCCGCGACGACCGGAGACGACGTGGCGTTCACGGACCCCCTCAGGAAGTGCGGGGACTTCGGTCCCGGCGACTACGAGTGGCTGCACCTGCTCGTGGGGGACTGGCAGCTCATCTCCGACCTCGCCTTCGGCGACCTCGTGCTGAGCTTCCCGGTGGACTACATCCCCTCCGCCGGCAGCGGCAACGGCCGCGGCATGCCCGCACCGGGGAGCCCCTTCCGGGTCCTCGCCCACGTCCGGCCGGCCACCGGCCCCACCGTCTTCCACCAGGACATGGTCGGGGAGCTGATGCCCGAGGAGCTCGCCGGGCCGCTGCGCGCGGCATGGGTGGGCCGGCGGATCGAGCTCCTGCGTGCGGGAGGGGACGGGCCGGCCTCGGCCGCCCAGGTCAAGATCGTCCCGCTCGTGCGCAACGGCCGCACCCTCGCCCTGCTGACCGTGCACACCGGGCGGCGGTCCGGGCAGGTGTCCTCCCTCCAGGAGGTCGTCTACCGGGAGGCCGCGGACGCGCTGCTGCGGATGGCCAACGAGGGCCTGTGGCCCGACTTCTCGGCGCCCACGGGCTCCCGCCGCGGCGCGCCGCGTGTCGGTGACGGCGCCATCCGGATCGACGCAGACGACCGGGTGGCCTACGTCTCGCCCAACGCCGAGTCCGCGCTGCGCCGGCTGGGGATCGACGGCGACCTGGTCGGCAAGCGCCTCATGGACGTCGTCCCGCCGGCACTGGGACCCGGCGTCGAACCGGACGAGACGCTCGCCCCGGTGCTCAGCGGGCGCACCGCCTGGCGCACCGAGGTGGAGGGCGCCCGGGTGAGCGTGAACTTCCGCTCCGTGCCCCTGCGGGACCGGTCGGGCCGGCTGGGCGCCGTGCTGCTGTGCCGCGACGTCACCGAGCTGCGCCGCCGGGACCTGGAGCTCGTGTCCAAGGACGCGACGGTCCGGGAGATCCACCACCGGGTCAAGAACAACCTCCAGACGGTCTCCGCCCTGCTGCGGCTGCAGGCCCGGCGGATGACCACCGACGAGGCCCGGCACGGGCTCGAGCAGGCCATGCGCCGCGTGGCGACGATCGCCATGGTGCACGAGACGCTCTCGCAAGGGTTCACGCAGAACGTGGACTTCGACGAGCTGATCGAGCGGCAGTTCCGGCTCGTCGCGGAGGTGGCCGCCCCGGAGCAGTCGGTGCGCACCCGGCTCATCGGGGAGTTCGGCGAGCTGCCGACCCGCCTGGCCACGCCCCTGGCCCTGGTCATCAACGAGCTGGTCACGAACGCGGTCGAGCACGGACTGGCCGGCCGGACCGGGACGGTGACCCTGGAGGCCTCCCGGGTGCCCGACGGGGAGGGCGCCGGCCAGCTGCTGGAGGTCGTGGTGAGCGACGACGGGGTGGGCATGGGCGCGGTCGTGCCCGAGGAGACCGGCGCGGCCGCGTTCCGGCGGGCGGACGTCGGGGAGGGCCTGGGGATGCAGATAGTGCGCACCCTCGTGGCCGGGGAACTGGGCGGGTCGATCCACTGGTCCCGGCGCCAGGGCGGCGGCACCGAGGTCACGGTGCGGGCCCGTCTCGACGACCAGCCCGGCCCCTGACGACGAAGGACCGGGACCCCGTGGGGTCCCGGTCCTCGGGTGCCGCGAACGTCCTCGTCGCGGGCGGGTGCCTCAGGAGGCGCGACGGGCGCGGGCGGCGCGGCGCTTGAGGGCGCGCCGCTCGTCCTCGCTCATCCCGCCCCAGACCCCGGCGTCCTGGCCGGACTCGAGGGCCCACTGGAGGCAGGTGTCCATCACGGGGCAGCTGCGGCACACGGCCTTCGCCTCCTCGATCTGGAGCAGAGCAGGTCCGGTGTTGCCCACGGGGAAGAACAGCTCGGGATCCTTCTCCAGGCATGCTGCGCGACTACGCCAATCCATGGTCAGTGATCGCTCCTTTCAAGGACGGGTCCCGGCGCACAGGGCAGAACGATCCTGCGGCAGGGGCGTCCGGGACAAGAGAAAAGGCCCACTCGCACGGGCCTTGTGAAGAACTGTCGTCCACCTTCCCACGCCGCGGGGTGGGGGACAAGGGGTTTGGGGCGCCGGTCACACCCGTGTCGGTGAGGTCTTCCTCACAGCCGGTACCGGGCGGGCCCGCCGGGGGGCGTCCCCGCCGCCGCCCGGCGCACTATGGTGGCGGGGGAGCGCGGCAGTCCGCGCCCCGCGGCCCGGCCGGAAGGAGACCGTCACCATGTCCACCCCCTCCCCGGACGTGCGCCCGCGCGAGATCGCCGTGCTGTCCGGCATCGTGCTGCTGGAGGCCCTGGCCCTGGCCGTCGCCGGGCTCCGCCTGGTCTGGACGCTGCTCTTCGAGCAGCCCCTGACCGTGGGCGGGACGGTCTTCCTGGTGCTCGTGCTCCTCGGCGGCGCACTGTGGCTGCTGCACGTCGGCCGCGGCCTGTGGCGCGGCTTCCGCTGGCCGCGGGCCGCGGCGCTGGTGGTCCAGCTGTTCGTGCTGGTGCTCGCCCTCCCGCTGCTCCAGGGCGGCCAGTGGGCGCTCGGCCTGGCCCTGGCCGTGCCGGCCGCCGTCGTGCTCCTCCTGCTGTTCCGCCCCACGGTGCTCGCCTGGACGAGCCGCACCGTGCGGTAGCACCGAGCCAGTAGAGTGGGAGCGCCCGAAACCGGCGCCGTCGTGCCCTGCCCCCGCCCGTGTCCCTGCCCGTCGAGAAGCTCCGAACAGGTGGTCTCCCCCGTGACTCCCCGCCGCGTCGTCATCGTCAGCCGCATCTTCGCCCCCGAGCCGGCTGCCGCGTCCTTCCGGCTGCGCGCCCTGGCGCGGGGCCTCACCGAGCGGGGTGCGCAGGTGCGCGTCCTCACCACGCGCCCGCCCGCGGGGACGGAGATCGAGCCCGAGCCCTATCCGGTGCGGCGCTGGCCCGTCCTGCGGGACCGGTTCGACTACGTGCGCGGCATCGTGCAGTACCTCAGCTTCGACGTCCCCGTGTTCTTCCGGCTGCTGCTCACCCGCGCCGACCTCGTGGTCAGCGAGCCGCCCCCCACCACGGGGATGGCCGTGCTCGCCGCCTCGGTGCTGCGGGGCCGGCCCTACATCTGGTACGCGCCGGACATCTGGACGACCGCCGCGGAGAAGATGGACGTCTCGCCGCTGGTCAAGAGGGCCATGCGGGTCATGGAGACGCTCGCGGCGCGGCGGGCCGCCGGTGTGCTCACCGTCTCGGAGGCCATGGGACGGGAGCTGCAGTCCGTCACCGGCGTCGCGTGGGAGAAGGTGCTCGTGGCCGAGAACGGCATCGACACCGACGTCTTCCGGCCCGACGGACCCGTGGCCGACCCCGGCGCCCCCTACTTCGTCTACGCCGGGTCGATGTCCGAGTGGCAGGGCGCGGACGTGTTCGTCCGCGCCCTGCCGCGGGTCCTCCGCGCCCATCCGGACGCGCAGCTGCGCTTCTTCGGCCGCGGCTCCGACATCGACCGGGTCGAGGAGATCGCCGCCCGCACGGCCCCCGGCCACATCGTCTTCGAGGGGCTGCGTCCTGCCGCCGAGACCGCCGAGTGGACCCGCGGGGCCGTGGCGGCCCTGGGTGCCGTGCTGCCGAACATCGGCTACGACTTCACCAAGCCCACCAAGATCTACGCGGCCGCCGCGTGCGGCACCCCCGTCGTCTACGCCGGGGCCGGCGTCGCCGCCGAGCTCGTGGAGGACAACGGCCTGGGCGCGGCCGTGGACCACGACGCGGACGCGGTGGCCGAGGCGATGATCGCCGCCCTGGACCGGTGGCGCGACCCGGCCCTCGCCGAGGAGAACGACCGGCTGAGGCGCCGGCGCGCGGACTGGGCGGCCGAGAACGCCTCCCTGGCGGCCTCCGGCCGCCTCGCCGCCGAGTGGCTGCTTCAGGGCTTCGCGGACTGATCAGGTACTTTGGTACGCAGCGCACGCCCGGCGCGCCCGTGCCCTCACCCCCACCGGCCGGATGTCGACCGGGCCCACCAGGACCCCAATGTCAGGAGTATGCCCGTGAACGCAGATCTCGTCGTCGTAGGGTCGGGCCTTTTCGGCCTGACCGTGGCCGAGAGGGCCGCCAACGAGCTGGACCTCAACGTGGCTATCATCGACCGTCGCTCCCACATCGGGGGCAACGCCTACACGGAGAACGAGGAGCAGACCGGGATCGAGGTGCACCGCTACGGCGCCCACCTCTTCCACACCTCCAACGAGCGGGTCTGGGACTACGTCAACCGCTTCACCGACTTCACCGACTACGTGCACCGCGTCTACACGCGCCACCAGGACGAGGTCTTCCCCATGCCGATCAACCTCGGCACCATCAACCAGTTCTTCCGTGCGGCGCACTCGCCGGCGGAGGCGCGGGCGCTGATCCAGGAGCAGGCCGGGGAGCTCGCCGGAACGGACCCGCAGAACCTCAACGACAAGGGCATCCAGCTCATCGGCCGGCCCCTCTACGAGGCGTTCATCAAGCACTACACGGGCAAGCAGTGGCAGACCGACCCCAAGGACCTGCCCGCCTCGATCATCAACCGGCTGCCGGTGCGCTATACCTACGACAACCGGTACTTCAACGACAAGTACGAGGGCCTCCCGGTGGACGGTTACACCGCCTGGCTCGAGCGCATGGCGGACCACCCGAAGATCGACGTCCGCCTGGACACCGACTTCTTCGACGAGGGCCACGACTACTCCCGCTCCGCCGTCTCCGGGCAGGTGCCGGTGGTCTACACCGGCCCCGTGGACCGGTACTTCGACTACGCCGAGGGCGACCTCTCGTGGCGGACCATCGACCTGGAGGAGGAGGTCCTGCCCATTGAGGACTTCCAGGGCACCCCGGTGATGAACTACCCGGACGCCGACGTCCCCTTCACCCGCATCCACGAGTTCCGCCATTTCCACCCCGAACGCAACTACACCAAGGACGCCACGGTGATCATGCGGGAGTTCTCGCGCTTCGCCGAGAAGGGCGACGAGCCGTACTACCCGGTCAACACGTCCGTGGACCGCGAGAAGCTCCTGAAGTACCGGGACCTCGCCCGGGGCGAGGACCAGGTCCTCTTCGGGGGCCGGCTCGGCACCTACAAGTACCTCGACATGCACATGGCCATCGGCGCCGCGCTGTCCATGGTCGACAACAAACTCAAGCCCCACTTCACCGGCGGGGCCTCCATCGAGAGCGGGGGAGTGGACGCGTGACCGCGACAACCCAGGACACCGACCGGACCGGCACCGAGGGCACCACGCACCGGGTGCTGCAGGAACTCGTCTTCCCGGCCAAGGACCGCGCCTCCACCCAACCGCTCTACCTGGACACCAGGGCGGACACCGGCAGTTCGGTCCAGCAGGAGGACACGGGCGAGCAGCGCCCCCAGATCGTGGTCAACGTGGCCTCCGGGCCGGCCGTCTCGAACGGCCTGACGATCCTCGGGCGCACCTCCGCGCGTGTGCGCGCCCGCAGCACCGTCTCCTTCGCCACGTACTTCAACGCGTTCCCGGCCAGCTACTGGCGGCACAACACGCACCTGCGCGAGGTGGTGCTGCGCGTGCGCACCACCGGTCGCGGCACGGTGAGCGTGCACAGTTCCAACGCCCGCGGTGAGTCCGTGCCGGTCTCCGAGCACGAGGTCGCCGGCGCGGAGCACATGGTCGAGGCCGTCCTGCCGCTCAAGGCGTTCGCCGACGGCGGGTGGTACTGGTTCGACCTGGCCGCCGCCGACGAGGACCTCCGACTGCTCGGCGCCCAGTGGCTGGGCGACGGCACGGGCATCTCCGAGGGCACCGTGACCCTCCAGATCACCACCATGAACAAGCCGTCCTACTGCCTGACCAACGCCCGGCTGCTGGTCGAGCAGCAGCGGAATCTGCCGCAGGTCGAGCAGGTCGTGATCGTGGACCAGGGCAACCAGAAGGTCGTCGATGAGCCCGGGTTCGACGAGGTGCAAGAGCGCTTTGGCGACCGGCTGCGCGTGATCGACCAGGGCAACCTCGGCGGGGCCGGAGGCTTCGCGCGCGGGATGTACGAGGCCGTCCGTGCGGACAGCACTTACGTGCTGCTCATGGACGACGACGTGGAGATCGAGCCGGAGGCGGTGCGGCGGGTCAGCGTGTTCGCCGACTTCTGCAAGCGTCCTACGCTGGTCGGCGGGCACATGATCGACCTGCTCAACCCCACGAAGATCCACAACTTCGGCGAGGCGATGGACCCGTACAGCTTCCAGTACGGGCCCGCCGGGGAGGGCGTCGAGCTCGGCCACGACTTCCGGCACAGCAGCCTGCGCAGCACGGCCTGGATGCACCGACGCGTCGAGGTCGACTACAACGCGTGGTGGATGTGCCTGATCCCCACAGAGGTCATCCGCGAGATCGGCCTGGCCCTGCCCGTGTTCATCAAGTGGGACGACGTCGAGTACGGCATCCGGGCCAAGGCGGCCGGCTACCGGACCGTTTCCCTGCCGGGCGTGGCCGTGTGGCACCTGGCCTGGGCGGACAAGGACGACACGATCAGCTGGCAGGCGTACTTCCACAAGCGCAACCAGCTCGTGGCCGCGCTCCTGCACTCGCCGTTCGACCGGGGCGGGGAGGTCCTGGGTCGCAACGGGGCGAAGGACCTCCGGCACCTGCTGTCCATGCAGTACTTCGCCGAGGAGGCCCGGGTGATGGCCCTCCGAGACGTGCTGGCGGGGCCCGATGCGCTGCACGAGCTGCTGCCCCAGCGGATCCGTGATGTGCGCCGGCTGATGACCCAGCACACCGATGCCGTCTACCAGGCCGACATCGACGCCTACCCGGCGGTGGCCTCGGCCAGGCCAGTCCGCACCCGGCGGATCTCCGCACCACATGGGGTGAAGATCCTCACCTCCACCGCGTCCGCCCTCGTGCGCCATCTCGCGGTGCGCCCCCAGGAGGAGGCGGACCAGCGCCCGCAGGTGCACCTGCCCTACCAGGACGCCCGCTGGTGGCGGCTCACCCGCTACGACAGCGCCCTGGTCTCGGCCTCGGACGGCACCGGTTACACCTGGTACAAGCGATCGCCCCGGGAGGCCCGCGCCCTGCTGGCCGAGTCCCTGCGGCTGCACGCACAGCTGGCCCTGCGCTGGCCTGAGCTCTCGCGGCGCTACCGGGAGGCCCTGCCGCAGGTGACCTCCATGGATGCATGGGAGGCGACCTTCCGGGAGCACTCGGAGATCGGCGTCTGATGGCCGCGCCCACGGTCGTCCGGAGGCCGTCCGCCGGGACAGGACTGCCGGCGGTCTTCCGGCAGCGCTACCTGCTGAGGCTGCTGGTCGACAAGGAACTGCAGATCCGCTACCGCGGCACGGTCCTGGGGCTGCTGTGGTCCTACGTGAAGCCCGGCATCCAGTTCGTGGTCTTCTACGTGGCGCTGGGCATCTTCCTGGGCCTGGAGCGCGGGATGGAGAACTACGCCGTCTACCTGTTCTCCGGCATCATCCTGATGAACTTCTTCTCGGAGTCCTTCGGCAACGCCGCTCGCTCCATCGTGGCCAACGCCAGCCTGATCAAGAAGATCTACCTGCCGCGGCAGATGTTCCCGGTGGCTTCCGTCTGGGTGGCCGGGGTGCACCTGCTCCCGCAGCTGGTGGTGATGCTGGTGGCGTGCCTGATCATGGGCTGGTCGCCCACGTGGATCTCCCTGCTGGCCATCCCCACGGCCCTGCTGATCGTGGGTCTGCTGGGCGCGGGCCTGGGCATGCTCTTCGGCGCGGCGAACGTGTTCTTCCGCGACGCCGAAAACTTCGTGGACCTCATCGTGATGGTCAGCACGTGGTCGGCGCCGGTGCTCTACCCGTGGCTGCTGGTGCGCGACGTGCTGGGCCCGGTGTGGTTTGCCGGGTTCATGCTCAATCCCCTGACCGTGGCAGTGGAGCTCTCCCACGCGGCATTCTGGTTGCCGACCACCAGCCCCGGCGCCCACACGGTGCCGCCCGACCTGTTCTCCCTGTGGACGCCCGTCGCCCTGCTCGTGGTCGCGGTGATCATGGTCCTGGGCGACCTGACCTTCCGCCGGCTCGAGGGCCGATTCGCGCAGGAGCTGTGACCATGAGCATTGACCGCACCATCCCGCCGGAGGAGCCCGCCGTGGTCGCCCGGCACCTGGCCAAGGAGTTCTCGCTGCGCCACGCCCGCTCCCTCAAGGAGACGGTGATGTGGCTCGCGCGGGGTCGGCGCCAGGACATCTCCAACCGTTTCCGCGCCCTGGAGGACCTCAGTCTCAGCATCCGGCCGGGAGAGAGCGTGGCCCTCGTGGGGCTCAACGGCTCCGGGAAGTCCACGTTCCTCAAGCTCGTCTCCGGCGTGATGAGCCCCGACGGCGGATCGCTGGAGGTCAACGGGCGCGTGGCGGGGCTGATCGAGGTGGGGGCCGGCTTCCACCCGGACCTCACCGGCCGTGACAACGTATACCTCAACGGCGCGATCCTCGGGATGACCAAGGAGGAGATCGACCGAAAGTTCGACCAGATCGTCGCCTTCTCCGAGATCGAGCAGTTCATCGAGACCGAGGTGAAGTTCTATTCCTCGGGCATGTACCTGCGCCTGGCCTTTGCCGTGGCCGTGTTCACCGACCCGGACATCTTCATCATCGACGAGATCCTCTCGGTCGGTGACGAGCCCTTCCAGCGCAAGAGCCTGGACCGGGTCCGGGAGCTCTCGGAGGAGGGCAAGACCCTCCTGGTGGTCAGTCACGACTTCGACGTGGTCCGCAAGGTCTGCGACCGCGGGGTGTGGATCGAGCGCGGCCGTGTCCGCAGTGACGGACCGATCGACGAGGTGATCGAGCAGTTCCGCGCCTCGGAGAACGCCGGCTGACAAGTTCCACCGGCACGGCCGACGGGCCGCCCGGCTCCTCCGGGAGCCGGGCGGCCCGTTCTCGTCCGCAACGAGCTCAGGGAGCGTCGCAGCCGACGACCTCGTAGAGCGCCGCCGGGCCCTCGCGCTCGACGAGGGCGAGGCCGGGGGCGCCCGCGGGGTCGACTGCGTTGAGGCCCGAGTAGTCCCGGGCCTGCGGGGCGTTCGGGACGATGAACTGGTTGCCGAAGTCCAGCACGTAGCGGACGTCTAGCTCCTCGGCGGCCGCGCAGGCCGCGCTGCCCGGGGTGGCGTCGTCGATGCCCGTCGCGAGAGTGTGCAGGTCCGGGTCGAACACCTTCAGCTCGGTGTCGGGCCACTCGATGTGGTACTGCGTCACGGCCCGGTCCGCGACCGCATAGGCCAGCGAGCCGCCGTTCCAGGGATTGACGGCGATGACGTCCCCCGGCTCGGTCAGCTCGTCGAGGTCCTGCAGCAGCTCGTACTCCGCTTGATTGAGGATGCTCTCCGGGCCCTCCCACGCGTAGTACTGCTTGCCCCACCGGGTCGCCTGCGTCAGGGACCCCACCTGGGAGTACGGCACAGCCAGGCCTAGCAGCACGAGCGCCGCGACGGGATAGGCCGCGCGGGCGGCCCGGGGCCGGCCGGAGAACGAGGCGAACGACGCTGCGGCCGTCGCGAGACCCGCCACCACGTGGACGGTCCCGAAGGCGACCAGCGGTACCGCGGTCAGGGGTAGCGTGGCCGCGAGCCGGTACGAGTCGGTGTACCACCCGCCCACGAGCCACTGCCGGGTCGGGCCCTCCTCGCCCGCGGCCGCCACGGCATAGAGGTAGACGAGTACCAGGTGCGCGACCACGAGCCAGCGCAGCCTCCGCCGGGCGACGGCCGCGTAGATCCCCGCCGCGGTGAGCGCCACGAGCACCCAGGGGACGTCGTCCCGCCCGTTGGCGCCGTAGAACAGGGCCTCACCGACCGCCCGCGCCACAGTGGTGGACGGCACCCACACGAACGAGGTGCTCAGCACGGTCCACAGCAGCAGCCACGCGAACACCCCAGCCACCGCGACCCCCACGAGCCCGAACGAGCGTCTGAACAGACGGGCGCCGGCGGAGGCGCGCAGGCCCAGCCACCAGGCGGTGGCCCCCAGCGGCACGGCGACCGCGAGCAGGGCCAGGAACGCGTTGGGCTGGGAGACGAACAGCGCCCCCAGGGTGACCACGAGGCTGACGACCAGGCGCAGCCGGCCGGCGGCGTCCGGAGTGCACGCCGTCCGGTCCGCGGTCACTCCCGGGCCGAGCAATTGCACCGTCAGACCCAGGGACACCGGGGCGATCGCCAGGGCGAGGATGTTGGGAAAGAGCGGCCCCCAGGCCATCAGCCCCAGTGGGAAGACGCTGAATCCGGCGGCGGCGGTGCCGGCCGCCACGGCCGCGACCGGAGAGGGGCCGACGAGACAGCGCGCCAAGAAGATGCACGAGGCGGGCCACACCACCCCGGCCACCGCGAGCAGGGTCAGGTTGTGTGCGACGAGCACGTTGTCGCCGGTCAGCGGCACTGCCAGGGACGCCAGCTGGTGCCACGCCGCCGGGTACAGGGCGATGACGCTGTCCGGGTTCACGAGCCGGTTCAGGGTCAGGGTCGACCCGTTGCCCGTCTCCACGACGTAGCGGATCGCGTTCAGGTGGTAGATGTTGTCCCACCGCTGGGCCATGGCCTCCGGGGCGCCGATCACGGACGACATCCGGCGTACCAGGAGGAGCGCGCCGATCACGAGGCCAGCCGCCGCTCCAGCGGGGTACAACCAGCGGCGGCCCGCGCCGAACCGCGATTCAGGGTCCTCCGGTTCCGGCGCCGCCGCCCAGGAACCCGTCGAGTGCCCGCCCCGCGGGACCAGCCGCCCCACCAGCCAGGCCAGCGCGGTCAGCACCACCACAGCCAGCACCTGGGAGAGCACCCCGTAGGGGACGCCGGCGAGGTCCAGGACCACACCTGTGAGCCCGACGACCGCGACGCTGAAGGCTGGCGCAGTCAGCAGGATCCGGCCGCCGCGCTGCCCGAAGGCCCACAGCAGCGCCAGCCCGGGTAGCCACAGGAACGCCAGCAAGACCAGGAACGCCGGGAGGTACGGCCACCAGCCCGTCAGCATGTCGGTCCTGCGGAGCTCGGCCTGGCAGCGGGCACAGTCTTGTCCTCACAGTGGGGGGAAGGGTCGGGTCGATCATAGCGGCCGGGCGGCCGAGGGCCGGTCTGACGGGTCGGTTCGGCGTGCTGTGCGAGAATGTCCGGGTGAGTCGTTCGTGGATCGTCATGCCCGTGTACAACGAGGCGGCCGTCGTGGGAGAGGTGCTGAGGGAGCTCCGCAGGACCTTCCCGCACGTCGTCTGCGTCGACGACGGATCCTCCGACGACTCCGCCCGCATCTGCGCCGAGGCTGGCGCCGTGGTCGTCCAGCACCCCATCAACCTGGGACAGGGCGCGGCCCTGCAGACCGGCTTCGAGTACGCCCTGCAGGACCCGGGGATGGACTGCGTGGTGACCTTCGACTCCGACGGCCAGCACCGTGTGGTCGACGCGTGGGACATGGTCGAGCGCATCCGCTCCGGAGAGGCGGAGGTCGTGCTCGGCTCCCGGTTCCTGGACCGGCGCACCCAGGTCTCCGCGCTCAAGCGCGTGGTGCTGCGCACCGCGGCGTTCTTCTCCAAGCTCTCCACGGGCATGGACCTCTCCGACGCGCACAACGGGCTGCGCGCCATCGACCGGGGCACGCTGTCGCGGATCCGGCTGACCCAGAACCGGATGGCCCACGCCTCCGAGATCGTCAACCAGCTCGCGGACATCCAGCCGCGCTGGGTCGAGCACCCGGTGCAGATCATCTACACGGACTACTCCAAGTCCAAGGGGCAGTCGCTGCTCAACGGTGTGAACATCCTCGCCGAGCTGTTCGTGAAGTAGCCCCCGCACCGACCCGTCCGCACACCGCACCACCGAAGGGAAGAGCCGCCCCCATGATCTACGCCGTGCAGATCCTGCTGGTCCTCGCCGTGGGCTACGGCGCGCTCGCGCTGATCCGCGGCGGTGCCAACGCCAAGCACCAGGCGATCCGCCGGGTCGTCGGCCTGGCCTTCTTCGTCTTCGCGGCCCTGTCCATCTTCTTCCCCGACCTGCTCACGGGCGTGGCCCAGTTCTTCGGCATCGGCCGCGGCACCGACCTGGTGCTCTACGGCTTCGTGGTGATCTTCATGATCACCCAGGCCACCTCCGCCCTGCGCAACCGGCAGCAGGAGGTCAACGTGACCCGGCTGGCCCGGCACATCGCCGTGACCGAGGCGGAGCAGCCGTGGGCCCCTGCCCCGGCCCACGCCGGACGGGCCTCGGTGCAGACCTTCGCGGAGTCCTCCCCGGGGGAGCGCCCCGCCGGCTGACCCGCGCGGGTCAGGCCTCCCGCACCACCCGGGAGAGCAGGTCCGGCCGGTCGGTCATGACGCCGTCCACCCCCCACGCCAGCAGCCGGCGCATGTCCTCCTCCCTGTCGATCGTCCACACGTCCACGCGGAGGCCGGCCTGCTGGGCGGTCCGCAGCAGCCGGGGCGTGAGGACCCGCAGCCCCAGGAGGGTGTCCGGCGGCTGCAGGCCCTGGAAGGGAAGGGCGTGGCGGTCCTGCCGCCCCAGCAGGCACAGGAGCCGGAAGGCCGCGAACTCCGTGACGGCGGCCGCCGTGGGGACCGCGCCGCCCGAGGCCCGGCGGAAGCGCCGGATCGAGGTGGTGCGGTTGGCCGCGACGAGCGTGCGGTCCTCGGCGCCCGCCGCACGGATGGTCCGCCAGACGACCTCCTCCGCACCGGGGCGGTTGCCCTTGAGCTCGATCGCCACCTGGTGGTCCGGGAAGGACGCGTAGACCTCCGCCAGCGTGGGGACCCGCACCCCGCGGCCCCGCCACGGGAAGGTCTGCCCGTCGGGGGTGAACGCGTGCCCGGCGTCCAGGCGCTGCAGCTTCGCGGCGGGCAGCAGGGCGACGGCCCCGGTCCCGTCCGTCGTGCGGTCCACCGTCAGGTCGTGCATCAGCACGGCCGTGCCGTCGGCGCTGACCTGCACGTCGAGCTCCAGCACGACGTCGCCGAGGGCTGCGGCCGCCCGGAACGCCTCGAGGGTGTTCTCGGGCGCGACCTCGGCGCCGCCCCGGTGGGCGAAGGTCGTCGGCCAGTCCAGGGGCACGGGAGCCCTCGTGCCCGGTGCGGGGGAACCCACGTGCCGGACCAGGGCCGCGCCGGCGGCGCCGGTGAGCAGGTTGCCGGCGAAGGGGACGGCCGCGAGCAGCAGCGCCCGGGTCCGGGCGGCGACGCCGGGGCGCGTCCCGTGCTGTGCGGTGGTCACGTGGGTCACGGCGGTCCTTCCGGTCGACGGCGGCCATGGCCCGGGCCGCGCCGTGCTGGGGGCGCTGGGTGCGGACCTCGGACGGGGACGTCCGGTGCGGGGCACGTCCGCCCGCCCACCTTACGGCTCGCGCGGCGTGCGGCGCACGCCGGCGCGGGCGGTGGCGGCTCGCGGCCGCCCGACGGAGAGCCGCGCCACCCAGGCCCGTTCCATGCACCTGCATCCTGCGACGGATTGTGCGTTCGCAGTCGGGAACAACGTCGCAGGTCAGCGCCGGCTGTCCACAGGGGACGGTCACGGGGTTGTGGCGGGTGCCGCCGTCTCGCCTATGTTCCTGTGCATGCGCTCCGGGGGGAGCGCTGCCGGTGCGCACCGCGCGCCGGGCACGCGCAGGGGGTCACATGGCGGCACTGCTCTCCGAGGACGCGCTCGGGCTCGTGGAGGCCGAGGTGCGCGAACTGATCCGGCGCCGGGGACTGGACCCGGTGCTGGAGCTGGAGCGGACGCGGGAGCTGGTGGACGCCGCGGTGCGTGACTACGACCAGCGCTCGGCGCGCGGGGTGCTGCCGGCCCTGACGGATCTGCAGGCCGCCCGCCGGGTGCTGCTGGACCTGGTGGCGGGGTTCGGGCCGCTGCAGCCGCTGCTGGACGACCCCCGGATCGAGGAGATCTGGATCAACGGCCCCGCGGAGGTCTACGCGGCCCGCGGCGGGGAGTCCGAGCTGACCAGCCTGGTGCTGACCGAGGCGCAGATCCGCAACCTGGTGGAGCGGATGCTGAAGTCCTCGGGCCGCCGGCTGGACCTCTCCTCCCCGTTCGTGGACGCGGCGCTGCCGGACGGGTCCCGGCTGCACGTGGTGATCCCGGACGTGACCCGCAGGCACTGGGCGGTGAACATCCGCAAGTTCGTGGCCCGGGCCCGCCGGCTCGACGACCTGGTGGAGCTGGGCTCGCTGCCGGCCCGCGCGGCGCGCTTCCTCGACGCGGCGGTGGCCGGCGGCCTGAACATCCTCGTCTCCGGTGCGACGCAGGCTGGGAAGACGACGCTCCTCAACTGCTTGTGCGCCTCGATCGGCCCGCGGGAACGGGTCGTGACCGTCGAGGAGATCTTCGAGCTGCAAGTGCCCCTGCGCGACGTCGTGGGCATGCAGTGCCGCCAGCCCAACCTCGAGGGCGCCGGTGAGATCCCCCTGCGGCGGCTGGTCAAGGAGGCGCTGCGGATGCGCCCGGACCGCCTCGTGGTGGGCGAGGTGCGGGAGGCGGAGAGCCTGGACATGCTCATCGCGCTCAACAGCGGGCTGCCCAAGTTATTCAAGGGGCACTACATGCCGTAGCTTGGCCCCATGCCTACCGCCGTGATATACGCCCGTATCAGCCAGGACCGCAAGGGAGCGGGCCTCGGCGTGGACCGCCAAGCTGAGGACTGCCGTGCCCTGGCCGAGCGCCTCGGCTGGGACGTGGTGCAGACCTTCACCGACAACGACATCAGCGCGTACAGCGGGCGCCGCCGCCCTGCCTATGAGGACATGCTGGCACTGCTGGACACCGGCGCGGTGCACGGCGTGCTGTGCTGGCACACCGACCGGCTGCACCGCTCGCCCGTGGAGCTTGAGCGCTACATCGCGGTCATGGAGCGGCATGGCGTGGCCACGCACACCGTGAAGGCGGGGGAGCTGGACCTGTCCACGCCGTCAGGGCGCATGGTGGCCCGGATGCTGGGCGCGACGGCCCGATACGAGTCGGAGCATAAGGCCGAGCGCATCAAGCGGGCGATGCACCAGGGCGCCCAGGCCGGGAAGTGGCTGGGCGGCGTGGTGCCGTTCGGCTGGACCATCGACGGCACGCCAGCCATCCACGATGCCGAGGCCGAGGAAGTGCGCGCCGCCGTGCGCGCCGTGCTGGCCGGGCGCTCGCTGGGGTCGATCATCAAGGACTGGAACGACCGTGGCATCACCACGCGCACGGGGCGGCGCTGGTCGTATGCCACGCTGCGGCAGCTGCTGATCAGGCCACGGAATGCCGGGCTGGCCGAGTGGCACGGGGAGATCGTGGGGGAGTCGCAGTTCCCGGCGATCATCAGCCGCGAGGAATGGGAGTCTGTGCGCCGCGTGGTGGAGAACCCTGCCCGGCGCAAGTCGCAGTCCAACCGCGTGCGGCACCTGCTGGCCGGGCTGGCGGTGTGCGGTGAGTGCGGGTCCCCGATGAAGTCGGCTACGGCGGGCAACCGCGACGGCACCCGCCGCACTGTGTACCGCTGCAAGGTGGGCGGGCCAGGGCACCCGGTGCGCACCGCTGCGCCCATCGATCACTTCGCGGAGGAGCTCGTCATTGGCAGGCTGTCCTTTCCAGATGCCGCTGCGTTGCTGTCAGCTCGCCCCGATGTGGACTTAGATGCCCTACGGACAGAGGACGAGGCCCTGCGCGCCCGGCTGGATGATGCCGCCGAGCAGTTCGCTGATGGGGCAATCACGGCGGGGCAGCTGAACATCATCACGGCGCGCGTGCAGGACCGTCTTCGCATGATCGCTGGCGAGCTGGCCACCGCTCAGCCGTCCCAGGCTGTGGCGGGCATGCTCAGTGGCGGCGACGTGCGCGCCCGGTGGCAGGACGCCGACGTGGAGACCCGCCGTGCTGTGCTGGACGCCCTGGCCGTGGTCACCATCCAGGCCACGGGCCGCTCCCACGGCAAGGACTTCGACCCCGACACCATCGCTATTACCTGGCGTTCATAGCGCGATTGGTTATTGCCAAAAGCTATTCACGCTCAGATACGCTTTCGGCTTGTGCCACTGTTAGAAGCATGGCAATGTGAAGCTCGCTCAGGTCAGGTATGAGCACTAGTCAAAGCGTTGCAGGGTAATGCGTGAGACTTAGCGGGGCCGACACGCCCCGCCGGACAAACTCCGTCGAGCAAATCCACCTCAGCAGGTGGGCGTAGGGCACATACCAGGGCAACCGCCGTCCGCTCCATGTCAGGAGCGCTGTACGGGGCGCCGCTCTAAAACTCCCGACGGAGTTCCCATGTCTGCCAAAGACCCCGTTCACGCTGCCCGTTCGCGGGTGGCGGTCAACACGCGGTACGGCCACACTGCCGCCGCCAACGAGGCTCGCCAGGAGTTGGCTGCTGCCAAGCTGGAGCGGGCGATCAACGCGGCTCTTGCCACCGCCCCGCCCCTCACCGATGCACAGCGCACCCGGCTGTCCCGCCTGCTGCAGGACGGTGGCGGTGCCCGATGACCACGGCAAAGGAAAATCCCCGCCCCGGTGCGAACGGGGCGGGGACCAAAGAGCACGACAACGACACTGAGCACTTTACCGGGAATTGCCCTGCTGTGCTGCTCGCTAATGATCTGGCTAATGCCGGTGCCCCGCTTTTCCTCCTTAGTTCTTGGATTGACGATAAGGCGGTCAAGAAGCTGTACCGCACGCCGACCGGCTGGCAACGGTCCACTGCTGCGGGCAGCGCCGACGCGCTGAGCAGCTGGGCGCCCGGCTGCGGCCTGGGCGTGCTGTGCGGCGTGGCCTATGACGTCATCGACGTGGACCCCAGGCACGGTGGCGAGGCCAGCCTGCGCGACATGATCGCTGCTGGCCAGGTGCCCACGGTGCGGCACGCGGTGCGCACGCCGTCCGGCGGCTGGCACCTCTACGTGGACACCCTTGGCGTGGCCAAGGCCAAGCCCCTCGCAGGCATCGACTACCAGGGGCGCGCGGCCTTCGTGCTGGCGCCGCCGACCAAGGGGTACGAGCACGCCCCTCAGGACTCCTGGCCCACCCTGGGCACCGCTGGCGGCGCTGCTGCACTGCGGGCGCTGCTGGGGACCGAGAGGGAGCTGTCAGCGGCTGCGGCGCAGATCGATGCCACGCCTTACGACCAGCTCACGCCGCATCAGCGGCAGCAGGCCAACGAGCGGGTGCAGCGCACCGTGGACGGCCTGGCTGATGCCCTGGCCCGCGCCGAGCACTGGGCCGAGGGGCAGACGGACGACAAGGGGCGCGGCTGGGAGCGCCTGACAGCTGACGCCGCCTACACGCTCGCCCGGCTGGGTCACGCTGCCTGGTCCCCGCTGTCGCTGGCGGACGCCGAAGCGCGGTTCAAGGAAATCGTGCCTGACGTGATCGCCGGCGATCCCAAGTGCGGCGGCAAGTGGCCCGGCAAGGTGCGCTCGGCAGCAGGTGTCCCGCTCCTGGCTCCGTGGCAGGAGGTTGAGGAGGACTTCACCGCGCTGGGCGACAACGCCCCACTGGCCAGCGGCACGGGCGCTGAGGAAGAACCTGCGGCGTCTGAGGAGGACCGGCAGGCCCGCGTCCGGGAGAGGTTTCCCCGGCTGGACCTTGCTGCGCTGCTGGACCCCAATCGCCCCCGGCGCGAATGGGTCGTGTCCGGGCTGGTGCCTGCGGGCGCATCGGTGGCCTTCGTGGCGAAGGCTGGCTCGATGAAGTCGTTGCTGCTGCTGGCACTCAGCCTGACGGTGGCACGGGGCGACAGCCAGTTCGCCGGGCTGGTCATCCCTCGGCAGCGGCGCGTGCTCTACGTGGACATGGAGAACACCGAGGACGACCTGGAGGAGCGTATCGACAGCCTGGGCGTACAGCCCCAGGACATGGACGAGCTGGTCTACCTGCACCTGCCCAGCTTGGGCGCGCTCGACGCCGCCGAGGGTGGGCAGCAGGTGGCGGACATCTGCGATGCGTACGGACTGCAGAGGGGCGACATGGTCGTGCTGGACAGCTTCCAACGGGTGATCGAGGGGCCGGAGAACGACAGCGACACGTATCGGGCCTTCTACAAGCACACCGGCTTCCTGCTCAAGAAGCGGGGCCTCACCGTGCTGCGCACCGACAACACCGGCAAGGACGAGACCAAGGGCGCGCGAGGGTCGTCCAGCAAGCGCGACGACGTGGACATCGAGCTGAACATCACGCGCGACAAGCAGCACCCCGACAACCTGCTCATCGCGCCGGGCAAGTTGCGCATCAGTGGTGTCGAGCCGGTCAACGTTACGGCGGTGACGGATGAAGACGACCGGCTCACCTTCACCACGGTGGGCGACCCCATCCGCGACGCGGTCATGGCTGCGTGGCAGGAGTTGGACCGGCTGGGCCTGCCTGCTGATGCCAGCCAGCGGCAGTGCCTCCAGGCGCTGAAGGATGCGGGCTGCACCATCCCCCGTGACCGCGTGCGGGATGCAGCCAGGGAACGGGCGGCAAGTGCGCCGCGCACCTCTCGCGCACCCACAAACGGCAGTGCGCCGTGACCGGCCCGCGCACTGCTGCGCGCACCCCTCCGGCGGGAGCTACTGGCCCGGAATAGCGCGGGCCAGGTGCGCGGCGCACCATACCGCGCACCTCCGCGCACCACCGAGGGGCACTGCGCGGTGCGCCCGCCCCCCTCTAGGGGCGGCGCAGCGGCGCGCGGCAGGCCAGAAAAACAAGAGATCAACCCCGGCTGGCTGGCTTCCACCGCCAGCCCCATCGCAAGGAGAACACCATGAGCACCGACCACATCTGGACCACCGTGGCCTTCACCGCCGCCCCTGCGGGCTGGCTGGCCTGGCGGGGCAGCAAGCACTTCGCCCTCCCCGGCTGGCTGACCCAGGAGAACCAGCACGGCGTGCGCCGCGTGGTGCCCGCCCAGGCGTCGGGCGAGGGCCTGGTCCCTGCCGAGTCCAGAGGCCGCATGCTCGCCGTGACCGGCCCCGGCGAGGAGGAGCAGCGATGAGCGCGCCCGACCCCCGCGCCCTGCGGCCCGTGACCATCACCCAGCCCGGCGAGGTCCTGCTCGACCTGGACGGCGTGCCCACGGCGGTCGGCCCGTCGCACAGCGTGAGCGGACTGCTCTACGGCTGGCCCGAGCCCACCACCGACAACGAGGAGAACTGACCATGAGCGGCACCTTCCGCGTCCGGTCCGCCACCTGGCACCAGGGCCAGCCCGATGAACAGCGCGGCGCGCGCATCAAGATCAAGCTCCCGGGCGCCCGGCCCGCCGAGCTGTTCGTCCCCGAGGAGCACCTGGTCCCCTTGGCTGACGCCCTGGTGGACATCATCGAAAACAAGGAGAACTGACCATGAGCACGGAACAGACCACCCAGGGCACCACGGGCGCTCCCACGCCCCGCCACGCTCTTCAGGAAGCGCTCAGGGCCGCTCAGGAGGAAGCGGTGCAGTGGAAGAACCGGGCGCAGCTGCTGGCGGGCCACTGCAACGACGCCGACGCCGAGCGCGACGACTGGAAGCGGAGGGCGCGGCACAACCTGGCCGTGATCAGCGAGCTGCGGGCGCAGAACGCGGACTTGCTGGACCGCCTGAGCGGCAAGGGGGACAACTGATGTATCCCGTTCCCGACTGCCCCCAGTGCTTCGGCCCGTGGCTCAACGGCTGGCGGTGGCAGCACCAGGCCACCGACTGCTTCTATCGCGCCCGTGAGGACGCCACGCAGGCGGCGGACGCCGACCGGCTGCGGCAGCTGGGGCGCGCCTTCACGCGCCCGGCCACGGCGGCAGAGGCCGACCTGTGGCTGGCCTGCACCGGGCAGCAGTTGCCCCGGCAGGCCATGACCACCGTGCACGCCGATATCGCTGGTGCGTGGATGCGCCAGATCGGCAACTACATCAGCGCCCAGCAGGCCGTGCGCGATCACCCCATCCCTACCCCGACATTCGAGGAGAACTGACCATGAGCACCAACGACACCACCACGCCCGAGGCTTCCTCTGAGGAGCCCCAGCAGCCCCAGGGCACCGGCAGCCCCTCTGAGCCGGCAGAGACTCCTCAGGAGAAGCCGAGCGGTTCTGAGGAGGACACCACGCTGGCCAAGGTGCGCAAGGAGGCAGCCGGGCACCGCGTTGCCGCCAAGGAGGCCCGCGCCGAGGCAGACGCGCTGCGCTCGCAGCTGACCGCTGCCCAGGACACCATCTTGGCCGACCGGCTGGCCAGCACCGGCGTCACCCTGGACGCGCTGCGAGCAGCCGGGCACCGCGATGCCGTGTTCACCGCGGAGGGCACCATCGACACCGCCGCGCTGGACACCGCCGTGCGGGACACGAGCACCCGCTTCGGCACGACGCTGCGGCCCGCGCCGGACAGCCTCAAGGGCCGCGAGGTCCCGCCCGGCGGCAGCGGCGACGGCGGCGCCAGCTGGGGCGACCTGCTGCGCGCCTGACGCCCCAGCCCACCGAGCGCGGGCCGCTGCTGCACGTAGCGGCGGTCCGTGCTCGTGGGTATGGTTCAACTCGGTCAGGCCCCCAGGCGGGGCAGGCCGCACAACCACATACGTCAAGCTCTCCCAGGCGGCGAGCACCAGCACACAGCACGGCAGGCCCGGCACCGCTGGCAGACACAGTCCAATCACTGTTTCAGTCGCCCGAGGAGGGCTTTCATCATGTCTACCAACACTTCCACCGCGCCCCGTGCCTGGCTCCCCGAGGACGTCCTGTCCCTGGTGGTGCAGCCCGTCGGGGAGGAGTCCATCGCTGCCCGTGCGGGCGCCTACCGCACCGGCCTCACCGGCAACGCGCTGCGCGTGCCGCTGGTCACCGCCGACCCGACCGCCGCGTGGGTCGGCGAGGGGGAGGAAATCCCGGTGTCCCAGAACGAGCTGGACGAGGCCGAAGCCGCGTATCGCAAGCTCGCCGGGCTGTCCGTGGTCAGCACCGAGCTGGCCGACGACACCGACCCTGACGCCGCCCAGGAGATCGGGCGCGGCCTCGTGCGCGACATCGCCCGCAAGCTGGACCACGCGCTGTTCAACGATGCCGGTGCCAAGGCCCCGGCTGGCCTGGCCACCCTGGCGGGTGTGTCGTCCGTGGCGGCGCCCGTGGAGCTGACCAACCTGGACCCCTACATCTCGGCCAAGTTCAAGGCCGCTGCCGTGGGGGCGCAGCTGGCTGCGTTCGTGCTCAGCCCCAACGATGCCGAGGAGCTGGCGCTGCTCAAGGAGTCCAGCACCAGCGCCAAGCGCCTGCTCACCGACAACGCTGCGCAGCCCGGCGCGATGGTGCTGGACGGCGTGCCCGTGCTGACCTCGCCTGCCGTCGCTGACGGCACGAGCTGGGCGCTGCCGCAGAACCGCGTGATCGTGGGCGTGCGCAAGGACGCCTCGGTCGAGGCGGACCGGTCCGCCTTTTTCACCAGTGACCGGGTGGCCATCCGGGCCACCATGCGGGTCGCGTTCGCGTTCCCGCACCCGGCTGCCATCGTCAAGATCCTGCGCGTCGCCGCGTAGTCCGGGCTGGCCCGTAGCAGTGGTCCCGGTGCCCGGTGTGGCGCCGGGACCACTGCCGCACCGGCTGCCGAGTGCTGGTGCCGCGTGCCGGTGCGGCTGTGGGGCGCTTCTGCACCCCAGGGGGGTACCTCCCCCCACCGGCTGTCCAGAGCGGCGTACGACATAGGGCTCGCCGGGCACTGAACATTTCGAACATTTCGGGTCTGCTGGCCCCACATTCCCTGAGGAGCAACGATCATGGCCATTCGAGGCCCCAAGCCCAAGGACCCGTCCGTGCTGCGCAGTGGCAAGGGAGGCGGCGGCGGCAAGGACTGGCAGGAGGTCGTGGACGAGCCGTACGACGGCCCGCGCCCGGCGCTGCCCCGCAAGCGCACGATCACGGTGAACGGCCAGCGCGTGACTGAGGCCGTGCTGCCCGCGACCCGCGAGTGGTGGAAGGCCATCGGCCGGATGCCCCACTGCCGCCTGTGGTCGGCGGGGGACTGGCAGTTCGCCCTCACGACCGCCTACGTGGCCGACATGGCGTTCCGGGGCAGCGTGTCCGCAGCGAGCGAGCTGCGCAACCGCGAGCGCGTGCTGGGCACGACCTACGAGTATCGCCGCGACCTGCGCATCCGGTACGTGGCGCCCCGCGATGCCGCCGTGGTGCAGCTGGCTGACCGGCGCACCGCTGAGGATGAGTTCAGCGACTTATGAGGCCTGCCGGGCACTGCCAGCCCTACGGCGTCTTCCTCCTCAACGCGCCCTGCGACAGCCAGCCGACAAGCGTAGAGGCCAGGAGGACGGCCGCCTGGGCTTCCTCCACGGTCACGTCTTTATAGTCTTCGCTCCCGTGGCGGTCGGACTGCGAGTGCCAGAGCAACTTCATTGTTGAAATCAGGTGTTGGAGCGCTGACGTGCTCTTCGATCCCACCATGACGAATTCCCATATACCTTTGCTTTCCTGGTCATTCAAATCACGAAAGATCGTGCCCAGAGTGGCGCGATCACTGTTCGGGGACACCAGGGGGGCGCCAACAATTTCGACCGCCTTTACGGCGTCGTGGTATGCGTCGCTGGGCGACGGGGACACGCCGTATGCCTTCTCCCAGGCGCTGCGCAGCATGCTGCTGGCCTTGTCTTGGTTAGACAGCACGTGGTCCACCGTGTGCAAGACGCCTGCTGGAACGCGAAGCTCCAAAGCGAAGCGCCCTTGCCGTTCGCCGATGCCCCACCCAGATCCGGCAGTATGCAAAATGCGCCCCAGGTGGGTCACTCTGTCGGGCACAAACTTTCCGTCTGGACGTACCTGGTATTCACTGATGCTGAAATCCAGTAGGTAAGTCAACGTTTTTTCAGGCAACGCCCGGTAAAAGACCCGCAATTCTTTCACTGAAAGATAGGCGCGATGACCAATTTTCAGGTCAATGCCCGAGGCTGTTTGGAAATCTGTCAAGGATCGCGTGGAAATAAAATCAGACGGCTCTTTGCCACGGGTGAGCCAGCTGGTCAATGTGTCGCGAGCAGCGTCGGGGATGCCCTTCTTCACGGAAAGGAACTGCTCGGCTTCATCCTCGTTCAGTCCGGGGGGAACCCATCGGTACAGTGCGTCAGTCATAGTTCGATCTTCTCGCAGCTCATATGTGCGCCTGTGCCCGGCACGCCGCAGACGAGCGGTAAGCCCATTCAGAATGGCGCTCAGCACCGCTCACAAGGAATGGGCACCCGTGCCGCAATTGGCCGGGTGCCCTTGTCCTACGCTGGCTGGCTCAGCTCGCAGACTCGTCCTGCTCGTCCTCATCGCCGGCGAGGAAGTCCACCGTCAACGTGGCAACGCGGCCCTCGCTGTTGCGCGTGATGTAGACCGGATACAGGCCGTCGCCATAACCGGATGACACGGCCATGCCTAGCTTCTCGCCCACAGGCTGAGACACGCCTGCTTCGTCAATCTGATACTTCGGGTCAAACGTGCGGTCTACGAACTCGCCCCACTTGGGCACGCGGGTCGGGGCGTCATCGCCCATGACGTAGCAGGGGTCACCAAGCCACATGAGGCCGGAGTCGACCCCTACGTCGCCGATGTACTCGGGAGTGTCGCTCATGATGAGCTCCTTCCTGTAGATGTACTCGCATTGAAGCACGGGGCTCGGACAGCACAAGGGCACCCGGCCGATGGTGGCCGGGTGCCCTTGTGCTGTGTTGGCTGGCTTACGCGTTGTGCGCCGCCCACCCGTCGCTGTATCCCTGCGACGCGCCAGCCGGGGGAGCGGTGGCGGCGCCCGTGCTGGCGCTGGCGTAGCCCCGGCAGAAGTCCTCCAGGTAGGCCAGCTTGATGCGGAACCGCTCCTGGCGCTCCTGGTGCGTGGCCCGCCCGACCTCCCCAAAGGCGCCCGGCTTGCGGAACCACGCCTTCGCCGCCGCGCTGGCAGCGGGCCAGGCGGTGCCCAGGTGCTGCGCCACGGCCTCCATTTGGGCGATGGGAGCGCCGTACAGCGTGACCTCCTGCGTCTTCTTGTCGGCCACGGCCTGCACGCCGTGGGCGCTGGCGATGTGTCCGCCGCCGCGCTGAGCCAGGGCGGGCCAGTGGTCCTTCGTGCCGCCCTCATAGGCCACGGTGAGCACGTCGCCCTCCGCCGCCAGCACGTCCTCACCGGCAGGCACCTGCTCCTCGGGCTGGCTGGCCACCGGGGCAGCGGGGGAGTCCTCAGCTGACTGCTGTGCCTGCACGATGGTGTACGTGACCACCGGCTTGAAGTCCCCGTCCACCAGCGTGGTGCTGCGCACGCCGTCGACCGGCTTCTTCAGGCGGCGCAGCTGGCCGTTCAGCTCCTGCGGGGTGATACCCGGGATGTCGAGCAGGTCCTCGCGAACGATGTCGCACAGCTGGGCAACGGTGCCCTCGTGTGTGGTGGTGGTGCCGTTGCTGTAGGTGACGGTGAGGTGCATGGCTGGCTCCTTGCGTGGCGGGCGGTGCGGTGTAGCTATGGCTAACTGTGCCTTGATGTTGACACGTCCACAATCCCTTGGGGCAACTTTCTGTAGTGCCTTTCAACATTTTTGGGGCTGCCCGGGATGTGCAGCCTGCACGCCAACTCGGCCCGGGACGCCGTGACGAAGATCTGCACCCTGCCGCTGCTCGCGGGGGAGAACATCAGCACGGGTTTCGTGGTGCCGACCGTGGCCTCGTGCTTCGACCTCGTGGTGCACTGCCACCGGGACGCCGACGGCCGCCGCCGCGTCACCGAGATCCTCGGCATCGGCAACCGGGTGGAGAACGGCGTGATCGAGACGTACCCGGTCTTCGCCGAGGGGGTCGACGGCCTGCGGGCGGTCGCCGCGGAGGCCCCGGCGGCATGGAAGTTCGAGCGGGCCGGGCACCGGGTGCGCGACCTGCTCGCCGAGGACGGACCCCGTGGGGGCGCCCCGTGAGCGCCGCGCTCGGCGTGCTGATGGGCGCGGGCGTGTTCCTGCTCTGGTGGTCCTGCTGGGCGGAGGAGGCGCCACGGGCGCCGCGGCGCCGACGGCCCGGGCGGCTGCGCGAGCTGCTCGTGCGCGCGGACCTGCCCCAAGTCAGCCCCGCGGGGCTGCTGGCGGCCTGCGCCGGGGCCGGGGCGCTGAGCGGCCTGCTCGTCGCCGCCGTCACCGGGGCGGCCGTCCTCGGGCTGTGCGCGGGCCTGCTCGGCGCCTGGCTCCCGGCAGCGGTCGTCCGGCACCGGGCCCGCAGCCGGGCCGCGGTGCTGCGGGAGGTGTGGCCCGACGTCGTCGACCACCTGCGCTCCGCGATCCGGGCGGGCATGTCCCTGCCGGAGGCGCTGATCCAGCTCCAGTACCGCGGCCCCGAGCCGGTGCGCCCGGCCTTCGCCCGCTTCGCCGCCGACTACCGGGCGTCGGGCCAGCTGCAGGGCTCGCTCACGCTCCTCAAGGACCGGCTGGCCGACCCGGTCGCGGACAACATCGTCGAGGCGCTGCGCGTGACCCGGGAGGTGGGCGGCACCGACCTCGGCAGGCTGCTCAGCACCCTCTCGGAGTTCCTGCGCGAGAACGCCCGCACCCGCGGCGAGCTGGAGGCCCGCCAGTCCTGGACCGTCAACGCCGCGCGCCTGGCCGTGGCGGCCCCGTGGATCGTGCTGCTGCTGATGGCCACCCAGCCCGCGGCCGTCCGCGCCTACGACACCCCGGCCGGTGCGCTCGTGCTGCTGGGCGGGCTGGTCGTGTCCGTGCTCGCCTACCGCCTGATGCTGCGGATCGGCGCGCTGCCCGAACCCGAGCGGGTGCTGCGATGAGCGCCTCCCCGGCCCTGCTGGTCCTCCTCGGCCTGCTGCTCGCCGCGGGCCTGTGGCTCGTGCTCACCGGGAGCCGGGCGACCGGCGGGCCGTCCTTCGCCGTGCGGATCTCCCCCCAGCTGCGCTCGGTCGAGGTCGAGTCCGCGCTGCTGGCCGGACCGGGGCTGCGCCGCGCCGGGACGCACGACCCCGCGAGCACGGTGCTGGGCTCCGTCGCCCGGGACCTGGCCCGGCGGCTGGTGCGGCACGCCGGCTCCTCGGCGCGGTTGGAGCGGCGGCTCGCGCGCGCCGGGTCCGCCGGCACGGCGGCCGACTTCCGCGCCGAGCAGCTGCTGTTCGCGACGGGGGGCCTGCTCCTGGGCGTCCTGCTGGGCCTGGCCGGCACCGCCCGCTGGGGCACGGGCGCCGGGGGCGTGGTGCTGGCCGCGGCGGCCACGGCGGCGGCCGGTCACCTGCTGCGCGACCATTTGCTGAGCCGGCGGATCCGGGCCCGGGAGGCGAGGATGCTCGCCGAGTTCCCCGCCGTGGCCGAGCTCATGGCCCTGTCCGTGGGGGCGGGCGAGAGCGCGGTGGGCTCGCTCGAGCGGGTGTGCCGGGTCGCGGAGGGCGAGCTCACGGCGGAGTTCCGCCAGGTGCTGGCCCAGACCCGGTCGGGGGCGGGCCTGGTGCACGCCCTGCAGGACTTCGCCGCGCGCACCCCGATCGCCCCGATCGGGCGGTTCGTCGACGGCATCGTCGTCGCGATCGAGCGCGGCACGCCCCTGGCCGACGTCCTGCGCGCCCAGGCCCAGGACGTGCGCGACCACGACAAGCGCGAGCTGATGGAGGCCGCCGGCCGCAAGGAGATCGCCATGATGGTCCCCCTGGTGTTCTTCGTGCTGCCGCTGACCGTCGTGTTCGCGGTGTACCCCGGGCTGGCCGTGCTGGAGCTCGGCTTCTGAGACCCCCACCGCGCCCGGCTCCGGGCGCCACCACCACGAGAGGACACTCCATGAAACACCTGCTCCGGCCGGCCGCGCTGCTCGGCCTGCTCGCCCTGCTCCGCACCGGCCTTCTCGACCGGCTCGCCACCGGGGACCCCGACCGCGGCGACGTGCCCGGCTGGGTCATGCTGACGCTGATGTCGGCGGTGCTCGTGGCCGGGCTGCTCCTCGTGGCGCAGCCGGCCCTGGAAGGGCTCTTCCAGGACGCCATGGCCCGGGTCAGTCAGAACTGAGCATGTGGCTCGCACGCCTGCTCCGGCCGCTGCGGGACCGGTTCCGGGGAGCCGGCGGAGCCGCGGCCGCGGATCGGGGCCACGCCGTGGTGGAGTACGTCATGGTGGCCGGTCTCGCGGCGATGATCTTCGCCGGCACCCTGCAGCTGGCGCTGGCCCTGCACGTGCGCAACACCCTCGTCGACGCCGCGGCGGCCGGGGCCCGGTACGGGACCCTGGCGGACCGGTCGCCCGAGGACGGGGTGGAGCGCACCCGCCGGATCGTCGCCGACGCCCTCGGGCCCCGCTACGCCCAGGACGTCGCCGCCTCCCCCGTGACGGTGGGAGAGGTGCGGACGCTGGAGGTCCGCGTCGTCTCCCCGCTGCCGGTGGTGGCGCTGTTCGGCCCGCCCGCCTCCCTGGAAGTGCGCGGCCATGCCGTGCTCGGCGGCTGAGCCGGGCCCCGCCGGCGGGCCGGGCCCGGCCGAGGACGAGGGCAGCGCGGTGGTCGAGTTCGTGGCGCTGGGGACGCTGCTGCTGGTCCCGGTCGTGTACTTCGTGCTCACGGTGGCCCAGGTCCAGGCCGGGGCGTTCGCGGTCGTGGCCGCCGCCCAGCAGGGCTCCCAGGTGCTGGCCGGGGCGGAGCCGGGAGAGCTCGCCGCCGCCGACCTGTCCGCGGCGGCGCAGCTGGCGGCCGCGGACCAGGGCTTCGGACCCGAGCAGCTGGCCGTGCGGCTCGAGTGCTCCGACGGGAGCTGCACGGGCCCCGGCGCGGTCGCCACGGTGCACACCACCCTGGAGGTCCCGCTGCCCCTGGTGCCGGGCTTCACCGACCTGGAGGTCGCCGTGCTCACCTCCTCGGCCACGGTCGTGCCCGGGAGGTACGGGTGAGCGTGCCGGACGGGACCCCGGTCCGGGACCCGGAGGACGGCCCGGAGGACGGCCCGGAGGACGGCCCGGACCGCGGGCAGGTCACCATCCTGGTGATCGGCTTCGCGGTGGTCTCCCTGCTGCTGACGGTGGTGGTCATGGGTGTCACGTCCGTCTACCTGGGGGAGCGGAAGCTGCAGGTGCTGGCCGACAACGCCGCGCTCGCCGCAGCGGACACGTTCGTGGCGCTGCGCCCCGGCGGGCCCGGCGCCCCGCCCAGCACCGTCCTGGACGACGACGCCGTGGCCGGGGCCGCCGCGAGCTACCTCGACACCGAGAGCGCCTGGACGGCCATCCCTGGCCTGGCCCTGGCCGCACCGACGGGCAGCCCGGACGGGCGCACCGCCGAGGTGACCCTGAGCGCCGTCGTGCACCCGCCGGTGGTCAACCTGCTGGTGCCCCAGGGCATCGCGATCACCGCCACCAGCGAGGCCCGTGCCCAGCTCGGGCGGTGAGCCGCGTCGCCTCCCGCAACGTGGTGGACGCGGCGGGCCACGGTTCTCAGCGGGCGAGAACGCCCCTGGCGCCGGGCGCCGCGCAGTTCCTACGCTGGCGGGCACCGGGGAGGACTCCCCGGACGGCACGCGCACCGTCCTGCCGGCACCGTCGTCGAAGGAGAAGGCCATGGACGCTCCCGTCCGCTCCGTCATCAGCCCCGGGCGCTACGTCCAGGGACCGGGCGCCATCGCACGCCTGGGAGAGTATCTCTCCGCCATCGGGCAGACCCCCCTCGTCGTGGCCGACGACGTCGTCTGGGGGTTCGTGGGCCACGACGTGGAGGCGTCCCTCACGCGGGCCGGGATGACGGCCACGCGCGAGACGTTCCACGGCATCCCCTCGGCCGGGGAGATCGACCGGCTCACCGCGGTCATCCGGAACACGGGCGCCGACGTGGCCGTGGCCGTGGGCGGCGGCAGCACGATCGACGCGGTCAAGGCCTCCGGGTACCTCGCCGGGATCCGGTGGGTCAGCGTGCCCACCGTCGCCTCCACCGACGCTCCCACCTCGGCGCTGGCGGTCGTCTACACCGACGAGGGCGTGTTCGAGGAGTACCGCTTCTTCCCCCGCAACCCCGACCTCGTCCTCGTCGACTCCCAGCTGGTGGCCAACGCGCCCGCGACCTTCCTGGCCGCCGGGGTCGGCGACGCCCTGGCCACCTGGCTGGAGGCCCGGGCCACCGCGGCCTCGGGGTCGCTGACCATGGCCGGGGGCACGGCCACCCTCACGGGCACCGCCCTGGCCCGGCTGAGCTGGGACGTGCTGTGGGAGAACGCCCTCGTGGCGATGGACGCCGCCCGGGACCACGTGGTGACCCCGGCGCTGGAGAAGGTCATCGAGGCCAACACCCTGCTCTCCGGACTCGGCTTCGAGTCGGGGGGCCTCGCGGCGGCCCACGCCGTCCACAACGGGCTGACCGCGGCACCGCAGACCCACGGCCTGGCCCACGGGCAGAAGGTCAACATCGGCTCGATCACCCAGCTGGTGCTGGAGGGGGCGCCGAGCGCGGAGATCGAGGACTTCATCGAGTTCACCACCCGGGTGGGGCTGCCCACCACGCTCACGGAGATCGGGCTGCGCCCGGAGGACACCGAGGAGATCCGGGCCGTGGCCCGGGCGGCGACCGTGGAGGGCGAGACCATCCACAGCATGCCCTTCGCCGTGCGGGCGGAGGACGTCGCCGCGGCGCTGACCTCGATCGAGCGACTGGGCCGGCGGGTGCACGAGCGCGCCGGCCTGCCCGAGCCGCAGCCCTACCGCCACGCCCACTAGCCACCGGCCCGGGCGCCCGGTCCGGCACCGGCCCCGGCGGACTCAGAAACCGCCGGGCAGGACCGCCCGGCGGTCGAACTCCTCGGTGACGGACACGGCGCCGGCCTCGTCGAGCAGGGTGACGGCGCCGGGACCCCCGTGCTCGCCCGCGGGGATCGCGGCGCCGACGTCGGCCACGACGTTCTCCAGGCTCGCCCCGGCGGCCACCCGCACGCCGTCCAGCAGCACCGAGTGGCGGACCGTGGCGCCCTCCTCGACCACCACGCCGGGACCCAGCACGGAGTGCTCCACGGTGCCGCGCACCGTCGAGCCCGCCGCCACCATGGACCGGCGCACGTCGGCGCTGGCCTCGATCCGGGCGGGCACCAGCTGCGGCTGGGCCGAGAGGATCGGCCAGTCCGGGTCGTCGAGGGTCACCCCCTCGCCGTCGAGCACCTGCAGGTGCGCCGTCCAGTAGGACTGAATGGTGCCCAGGTCCATCCAGTACCCCTCCAGGCGGTGCTCCACCACGGTGCGGTGGGCCACGAACCACGGCACGAGGTCGTTGCCGTAGTCCTCGAGCTGGCCCTCCTGCTCGTGCAGCTCCTCCAGGGCCGCCAGCAGCTGCTGCGCGTCGTAGAGGAACATCTCACCGGCCACCAGCTGCCCCTCCGGCCGTTCGGGCTTGTAGTCGAAGCCGGTCACGCGCCCGTCGTCGTCGACCTGCACCACCCCGTAGCGGGAGGTGTCCTCGTCCACGACCGTGGTGACCATGGTCAGGTCCGCGCTCCGCTGCAGGTGGGTGTCCACGACGTCGAGGAAGTTGATCGTGTACAGGTGGTCGGCGCTGAGCACCAGGACGAGGTCCGGGGCGAAGTCCCGGATGAGGTCCTTCTGCCGGTAGATGGAGTCCGCGTTGCCCTCGGCGAAGCCCTCGTCCTCGGTGCCCTCGTACGGGGGCAGGACCTGCAGACCGCCGTGCGTGCGGTCGAGGTCCCACGGGCGGCCGTTGGCCAGGTGCCGGTTGAGGCTGTGGGGCAGGTACTGCTGCACCACCCACACGTCGGAGATGTGGGAGTGCGCCAGATTGGACAGCGCGACGTCGACCAGCCGGTAGGTGCCGGCCACGGGCAGCGCCGGCTTGACCTTCTTCTCGGTCAGCGCGGCGAGGCGGGAGCCCTTCCCGCCGGCGAGCACGAGGGCCAGGGTCCGGGGAATGCGCATGGTGCGTCCTCTCTCTCGGCTTCATCCTGCCAGAGGGGCGGCCTCCTGGCCCGGGGCAATTTGCCCCCATGCGATAATCTTGGCTTCCATGGCCTCCCTTGACTTCCCGGCAGAGATCTCCGCCCTCCGTTCCACGTTCGCCTCCATCGAGGCCGTGAGCGATGTCGACGCGATCCGGCGGGACATCGCCGAGCTCTCGCAGCAGGCGACCGCCCCGGACCTGTGGGACGATCCCGCCGTGGCGCAGAAGATCACCTCCAAGCTCTCCCACAAGCAGTCCGATCTCGAGCGGCTCGAGAAGCTGGGCGGCCGGATCGACGACATCGAGGTCATGGTGCAGCTGGCCGCCGAGGAGGACGACCCGGAGACCCTCGAGCTGGCCGTGGAGGAGCTCGCGTCGGTCAAGCAGGCGCTCTCCCAGCTCGAGGTGCAGACCCTGCTGTCCGGGGAGTACGACGAGCGCGAGGCCGTGGTGACCATCCGTTCCGGCGCCGGCGGGGTGGACGCGGCCGACTTCGCCGAGATGCTGATGCGGATGTATCTGCGCTGGGCCGAGCGCCACGGCTACCCGACCACGGTCCTGGACACCTCCTACGCGGAGGAGGCGGGCCTGAAGTCCGCCACGTTCGAGGTGAAGGCGCCCTACGCGTTCGGCACCCTCTCCGTGGAGGCCGGCACGCACCGGCTCGTGCGGATCTCCCCGTTCGACAACCAGGGCCGGCGCCAGACCTCCTTCGCGGCCGTGGAGGTCATCCCGCTCATCGAGCAGGACGACTCGATCGAGATCCCCGAGGCCGAGATCAAGGTCGACGTGTTCCGCTCCTCGGGCCCGGGCGGCCAGTCCGTGAACACCACCGACTCCGCGGTGCGGATGACCCACCTCCCCACGGGCATCGTGGTGTCCATGCAGAACGAGAAGTCGCAGATCCAGAACCGCGCCGCCGCGCTGCGCGTGCTCCAGTCCCGTCTGCTGCTGCAGCGCCAGGAGGAGGAGAGCGCCAAGAAGAAGGAGCTCGCCGGTGACGTCAAGGCGTCCTGGGGGGACCAGATGCGGTCCTACGTGCTCAACCCGTACCAGATGGTCAAGGACCTGCGGACGAACCACGAGGAGGGCAACCCCTCCGCGATCTTCGACGGCGCGATCGACGGCTTCGTCGACGCCGGCATCCGCTGGCGGGCCGACCAGCGGCACGCGCCCGCGGACGCCTGAGCCCCCGGTCCGGCGGGACCGGCTGAGTCCGGGCCCCAGTCGGGCTCGCGCGAAACGTGCGAGCGTCCGGCCGGGCGCGACCATCCGCCGCGGCACCCGTATCCGGAACCAGGCCCGCGGGGCCCACCGCGGGCGTCGGCGTCCGCTGGAGGCGTCTCCGTCGTCGCGGGCACGAGCCATCTGAGGCTGACCGTGGCCCGCGGCCACAGGTGCAGCGCGCCGAAGAGGTGGGACGCCGGTCCGGAGGCGGGCGGTCGAGCCGGGCCACGGCGTCGAGCCAGGGCCACTCCGGCGCCCCCGGCGCGGGGGGACGGTGTGGCATAGGATGGAGAATCGGCTGTGCGCCCCGTCGCGGGGCCGCGTTCCGTCCGCACCGTTCCCGAGGGAGGAGGCCCATGGCCACGAAGGACACCGGCCGCCAGGTCGTCGCGAACAACAAGAAGGCCCGGCACGACTACCACGTCCTCGACACCTACGAGGCCGGTCTCGCCCTCATGGGCACGGAGGTGAAGTCGCTGCGGATGGGCCGCGCGTCGCTCGTGGACGGGTTCTGCCAGTTCACCGACGGCGAGCTGTGGCTCGAGGGCGTGCACATCCCCGAGTACCTCCAGGGGTCCTGGACGAACCACTCCGCCCGGCGGCGCCGGAAGCTGCTGCTGCACCGCAGCGAGATGGACAAGATCGAGCAGAAGGTCCGGGAGACGGGCTTCACGATCGTGCCGCTGTCCCTCTACTTCGTGGACGGCAAACGGGTCAAGGTGGAGATCGCCGTGGCCAAGGGCAAGAGGGAGTACGACAAGCGCCAGGCCCTGCGGGAGAAGCAGGACAACCGGGAGGCCCAGCGGGCCATGCGGTACAAGAACCTGGGCTGAGCTCCGGCACCCAGTCCTTGCACGCCCACATACCGCGCGGTAGACTGGAACATCCCGCTGCGGCGGGGTGCTTGGAAACAGAATACGGGGATGATCGGTTTCGACGATGTGAGTTGAGACAGGGGAAGCGGGTCGAGGACGCAGAGTTATCTCGTAAACGCTCTCTGTAAAACAATAGTTGCCAATTCCAACAGCAACGCCACCGCAAAGTCTGACCTCGCGCTCGCCGCGTAACCAGACTTAGGTGACTGTCAGCCCGGGTTCGCCTTCGACCCGGGGTCTGGCATCAGCTAGAAGGCCACTGCTCCAGCCGTTCGTCGCGGGCGTCTGGAGAACACTTGCGCGACTGAGTCCGTCGGCCACGGGTCTGCACGAGGGCCGGGACTGATAAAACGCCACGCAGACTGCACCCGGAGAAGCCCTGACAAAGCTGCATCGGACGGGGGTTCAATTCCCCCCATCTCCACGATTCCCCGACCGGGGAGCGCCGCGAGGCGCTCCCCGGTTTTTTTCGTGCCCGGAGCTCCTGCGCCGGCGGGCCGGGGGAGGGTCCCGGGGCCGGGCGCCCGGCTCGTGGCCGGCCCGGGAGATGGGCGGCGACCGGGGGCGGTGTGACAAGCTGGAGGTGTACCGCCGACGACCGAAAGGGCAACGCCATGAGCCAGAACGACAACACGCCAGACCAGGGCGGCACGGGTGCCGGCGGGTCGTCGAGCTACGGCGGCCAGGGCGGGCCCGAGTACGGCCAGCGCATCGAGGGCGCCCCCTCCGGGCCGTCCTACGAGGCGCCGCGCTACGGTCAGGGCGGGGACCAGTACTCGTCCCCGCAGTACGGCCAGGGCCAGTACGGCCAGGGCCAGCAGGGCCAGTACGGCGGGGGACAGTACGGCCAGGGCCAGCAGGGCCAGTACGGACAGGGTCCGTACGGCGCCGGTCAGTACGGTCAGGACCAGTACTCCCAGGGGCAGTACGGCGGCCAGGGCTATCCCGCCCAGTACCAGCAGGGCCAGGGCTACCCGGGGCAGCAGGGCCAGTACGACATGGGCCAGTACGGCGGGGGTGCGAAGCCGCAGGGCACGGGCCTGGGCATCGCCGCCCTCATCCTGGGCATCGTGTCCCTGCTGACCTGTTGGTTCGTGCTGGGCCTCGTGCCCGGGCTCGTGGGCCTGGTGCTCGGCATCGTGGCCGTGCGCAAGCTCGGCCGCACGCCGGGGGCGTCCAAGGCGGTGCCGATCATCGGCATCGTGCTCAGCGTCCTGGGCATCCTGGCGAGCATCTTCTTCCTGGTGATCTTCGGGGCGCTGTTCGGGGAGATCGGCCCGGCGATGGAGGCCTGCAACCAGTACTCGTCGGACCCGACCGCCTTCCAGCAGTGCATCGAGCGCGAGATGGGACTCACCACCCAGAACCTCTGAGCGCCGCCGAGGACGCGTGGGGCCCGCACCGACCGGTGCGGGCCCCACGCGTTCCCGTGCCGGAGCGCCCGGCACCGCACCGCGCGCGGACACCGGGCTCCGCCGGGCACGGCGGAGCGGACCCGGGGACGGGGGTCAGGAGGCGGGCGTGAGCAGCTCCAGCACCTCGTCGTGCAGCAGGCCGTTGCTGGCCAGCGCGCTGCCGCCGAAGGGGCCGGGCTCGCCCTCTAGGGAGGTGAAGCGGCCGCCGGCCTCCTCGACCACGGGCACGAGCGCGGCCATGTCGTGCAGGTTCAGCTCGGGCTCGCACGCGATGTCCACCGCGCCCTCGGCGAGCAGGCAGTAGGACCAGAAGTCGCCGTAGGCCCGGGTCCGCCACACCTCGTCGGTGAGCTCGAGGAAGCGGTCCCGCACCCCGCGGTCCCGCCACCCGGTCAGGGAGGAGTAGGACAGGGAGGCGTCGGAGAGCCGCCCGACCTGCGAGACCCGGATGCGCTGGGCGTTGGCCAGGGACTTGCCGGTGAACGCCCCGGTCCCGGACGCGGCCCACCAGCGGCGCCCGAGCGCGGGCGCGGAGACCACCCCGACCACGGGCCGGCCCTCGTCGACGAGGGCGATCAGCGTGGCCCAGACCGGCACGCCGCGCACGAAGTTCTTGGTGCCGTCGATCGGGTCCACGACCCACTGGCGGGCCCCGTTGCCGGTGGTGCCGTACTCCTCGCCGATGACGGCGTCCCGGTTGCGCGTGCGCCCCAGCTGGGCGCGGATCAGCTGCTCGGCCTCGCGGTCGGCGTCCGTGACCGGGGTCAGGTCGGGCTTGGTCTCCACCGTCAGGTCCTGGGCCTTGAACCGGCGCATGGTCAGACGGTCCACGGCGTCGGCCAGGATGTGGGCGAGGCGGAGGTCGTCGGTGTAGTTGCTGGGGCTGCGCATTGCTCCAACCTACCCCGAACCGGTACCGTGCCCGGCCGGGCCCGGCCGCCGGCTCACTGGATGCCGAGCTCCTTGTCCTCCCGGGACTCGCCCGGGCGCTCCCCGGCGCCGAGCAGCCGGCGCAGCGAGGCCAGCCGGGACCCGCCCGCGTCCCCGGCCCGGCCCTGTGCCACCCAGTCGTCCAGCGCGCAGCCCGGCGAGGCCTCGGTGTGGCGGCAGCCCTTGGGGCACTCGGCAATCGCCTCGGCGAGCTCGTCGAAGGACTCCACGATGCGGTCGGGGTCCACGTGGGCGAGGCCGAAGGAGCGGATGCCGGGGGTGTCGATGATCCAGGACCCGGGGGAGGCGTCCTCGATCCTCAGGGCCAGGGCCGACGACGACGTGTGCCGGCCCCGCCCGGTCACCGCGTTCACCCCGCCGGTCGCCCGGTCCGCGCCCGTGAGGGCGTTCACGAGGGTGGACTTGCCGACCCCCGAGTGCCCGAGGAGCACCGAGACGTGGCCGTCGAGCCGCGCGCGCAGGGCCTCCACGAGGGCGCGGTCGAGGGGCAGCGTGGCCCCGCCGTCGTCGGCCGCGGCGTCCCGCGCGGGACCGGAGACGAGCACGGGCAGCTCCAGGGCGGTGTAGTGGGAGATCAGCTCGGCGGGGTCGCGCAGGTCCGTCTTGGTGATGCACAGGATCGGCTCGATCCCGGCGTCGTAGGCGGCCACCAGGGAGCGGTCGATGAAGCCGGTGCGCGGCTCGGGGTTGGCGGCGGCGACCACGATCACGAGCTGGTCGGCGTTGGCGACCACCACGCGCTCGACCGGGTCGGTGTCGTCGGCGCTGCGCCGCAGCACCGTGGCGCGCTCCTCGATCCGCACGAGGCGGGCCAGGCTGTCCGGGGCGCCGCTGACGTCCCCGACGAGGCCGACGAGGTCCCCGGCGACCACGGGCCGGCGGTGCAGCTCCTTGGCGCGCACCGCCACCACCAGCCGTTCACGGTCGGTGTCCTCGTCGAGGACCGCGGTGTAGCGGCCGCGGTCCACCGTGACGATGCGGCCGGTCACGGCGTCCCGGTGCGCCGGGCGGTCCTTGGTGCGGGGCCGGGAGCCGGACTTGTTCGGGCGGACGCGGACGTCCGACTCGTCCCAGTCGCGCCGGGCGGAGTCCCTACGCGCCACGGCCGGTCCCCAGGAGCCCGGACCACAGCCGCGGGAACTCGGGCAGGGTCTTGGCGGTGGTCCCGATGTTCTCCACGCGCACCCCGGGCACCACCAGGCCGATCACGGCCCCGGCGGTGGCCATCCGGTGGTCCTCGTAGCTGCGGAACGTGCCGCCGTGCAGCGGGGCCGGCCGGATCAGCAGGCCGTCCTCGGTCTCCTCGGCGTCGCCGCCGAGCCGGTTGATCTCGGCCACGAGCGCCGCGAGCCGGTCCGTCTCGTGGCCGCGCAGGTGGGCGATGCCGCGCAGCCGGGACGGGGTGGTGGCCACGGCGCACACGGCGGCGACGGTGGGGGCCAGCTCCCCGGCCTCGCCCAGGTCCAGGTCCACGCCGGTGACCACCCGGGGGCCGGTGACCGAGAAGGTCCCGTCCGCGAGCTCCACCTCGGCGCCGAAGGCGGGCAGGATGTGCTTCCAGTGGTCCCCGCCCTGGGTGGTGTGCCCGGGCCAGCGCGGCACGGAGACCCGTCCGCCGGTGACCACGGCCGCGGCGAGGAAGGGGCCGGCGTTGGAGAGGTCCTGCTCGATGGTGACGTCGAAGGCCCGGACCGGGCCGGGGGCCACCCGCCACTGCTCCGGCACGGAGTCGTCCACCGTGACCCCGAGCCCGCGCAGCACCGCCACGGTCATCTCGACGTGCGGCATGGAGGGCACGCCGCGCCCGTCCGCGCCCCGGTGGCGCAGCAGCAGCCCGTCGTCGAAGCGCGCCCCGGCGAGCAGGAGGGCGGAGACGAACTGGCTCGAGCCGGTCGCGTCGATCTCGAGCTCCCCGCCGGGCACCCCGCCCGTCCCGTGCACGGTGAAGGGCAGTCGGCCGCGGCCGCCGTCCTCGACCCGCAGACCGAGCGCCCGCAGGGCGTCGACCACCGGGCCCATCGGGCGCACCCGGGCGCCCGGATCGCCGTCGAAGGTCACCGGGCGGCGGCCCAGGGCCGCCACGGGCGGGACGAAGCGCATCACGGTCCCGGCGAGCCCGCAGTCGACGGTGACGGGGTCGGCGGCCTCCCAGGAGGCGGGCCGCACGAGGAGGTCGGGGCCGAAGTCACCGCCCCCGGGCACCTCCTCGACGCCGGCCCCGAGGGCGCGCAGGGCCTGCACCATGAGCCGGGAGTCGCGGGAGTGCAGCGGGGAGCGCAGGCGGCACGGGCCGTCCGCGAGGGCGGCGAGAAGCAGGTACCGATTGGTGAGGGACTTGGAGCCCGGCACCGTCAGCTCGGCGACGACCGGGCGGTCGCCCACGAACGGAGCCGGCCACAGCTCGTGCTGCTGGGCCGGCTCCGGCACGTCGGGCGGGGTTGCGGGCACGGGGGCCTCGGACGGGATCACGACGGCGGGACCCCGGCTCAGCTGTGCTTGACGGCGTGCTGGAGCGTCTTCTCGGCCTTGGCGACCTGCTTCTGGGTGTCCTTGCCCAGCTTGGAGGCGTTCTTCTTGACGTCGCCGGCGAGGTGCTCGGCGCGCCACAGCAGGGAGGGGTTGCCCTCGGTGTCCACGGCGGCGAGCATGACAGCGCCGACGAGGGAGGCGTTCTTGAAGGCGGTCGCCCGGCGGGCGGCCTTCTGCTCCGGGGTGTCCGCCTCGGCGGCGCGGTAGTCGGCGTAGGCGTTGAGCGCGGTGGTGGTCACCAGCACCCCGGCGGACAGGCGCGGCAGCCGGCCCAGGCCGAACAGCACGGCGGCGCCGACCTGTGCGGCGGCGAGCCCCTGGGCGACCACGGCCGGGTTCTGCAGCACGGGCCCGGCCTGCGGGAAGGCCTTGGCCGCCGCGGAGGCGGCGGGGGCGAGGTGCTCGGCGGCGCGGGACGAGTTGCGGAAGCTCTCGACACCGTTGGCGACGTAACCGGTGGCCAGCAGCGGGCGGGCGATGCGACGGACGATGCTCATGGGTTCCTCCTGGGCGGCAGGCGTGACCGCGGGGCGTGGTCGGACGGGTACTGGTGCGGCGGACGGCGCCGCCTCACCCATCCTAGCCACGGGGGCCGGGGCAGGGGCGAGCCGCGACCCGCCGCGACGGGGAATACGCGCGCCCGTGACCTCCGTTGTGCAGGAGGACGGCGAGCGGGCCGTCCCGCCGCAGCAGGACCGCCGGAGCCCCGGCGGCACGCGCGACGTCCAGCGAGCACACCGGCACGGCCGGGGAGAGGAGCAGCCATCAGCACCGCCGCCAGCACCCTCGCCCCGGCCCCGGCCGGCCGGCGGATCCCCGTAGACTGGTCCGTGATGAACGAGCAGAACCAGCAGGGGGCTGTCCCCCAGCGCACCGAGCCGCCCGTCGACGTCGACACCGAGACCCCGGAGGCCCGGAAGGCGCGCTTCGAGCAGGACGCCATGGAGTACGTGGACCAGCTCTACGCCGCTGCCCTGCGGATGGCCCGCAACCCCGCCGACGCCGAGGACCTGGTGCAGGAGGCCTACACCAAGGCGTTCTCGGCGTTTCACCAGTACCGGCCCGGCACGAACCTCAAGGCCTGGCTGTACCGGATCCTCACGAACACGTACATCAACCTCTACCGCAAGCGCCAGCGCGAGCCGCAGCAGGCGAACACCGACACCGTGGAGGACTGGCAGCTGCACCGCGCCGAGTCCCACACGTCCTCGGGACTGCGCTCGGCGGAGGTGGAGGCCCTCGACCACCTGCCGGACAGCGACGTCAAGCGGGCCCTCCAGGAGCTGCCCGAGGAGTTCCGCCTGGCCGTGTACTTCTCCGACGTGGAGGGCTTCGCCTACAAGGAGATCTCCGAGATCATGGACACGCCGATCGGAACGGTGATGTCCCGGCTGCACCGCGGGCGGAAGCTGCTGCGCGAGAAGCTTGCCGACTACGCGGCCGAGCGCGGCTTCGACACGTCCAAGGTGACCGGCGACAAGAAGAAGGAAAAGGACAAGTAGACATGGCCGACTGCGAGAGCCTCGGACACTGCACGGACGAGCGGATCCGCCGGATCTACGAGTACCTCGACGGGGTGCTCCCGGCGCAGGACCTCGACGAGATCCACGGCCACCTCCTCGAGTGCCGGGAGTGCGCGCGCGAGTACGACCTGGAGTGCGTGATCCGCTCCGTGGTCCGCCGGTCCTGCGCGGAGACCGCTCCCGCCGACCTGCGGGTCTCGATCCTCGCCCGCCTGCACGCCCAGCGACAGGAGCCCCCCGCGGCCTGAGCGCCGCCGCCCCGGGACCCGGGCACACGGAAGGGCCCCGGACCGCTGAGCGGTCCGGGGCCCTTCCGTCACGGCGTTGCCGGGTCCGGGGACCTCAGGCGTTGGGGCGCTTGCCGTGGTTGGCGCCGCCCTTGCGGCGGTCCTTGCGCTTGCGTCCGCGCTTGCTCATACGAGCCTCCTGTCTGTCCGCGGCCGTCCGCGGCGGATCGTGGGTGTCGGCGTCCGTTCCCGCGTGCTCAGGTGAGTTTCAGCGGCGGCCGGACGAGGCACTGCCCGCCATTGTCTCACATGCGCGGGAGGCCGGGGTCACTGGGGCTGGGGCAGGTCCAGCCAGTTGTACCAGCCGCGGTGCAGCACGAGCCAGGCCATCAGCCCGTAGCCGGCCTGTCCCGGGTGGCCGTGGTTCGCGGCCAGGTCCTTGCGCCACTGCTCGTGGTGCTGCAGAGGGTTGAAGGTGTCGACGTAGACGTGGTTGCGGCGGGTCGTGACGTCGGCGTAGGCGGCCGAGAGGTCCGCGATGCGCCGGTTGCGCTCGCCGTCCAGCGTGGGCGGGGGCCCGACGACGAGCACCCGCACGTTGTGCTGGGACGCCGTGTCGATGATGTTGGCCATGTTCAGCCGGGAGCGGGCGCTCGTGATGGACAGGTCGATGTCCAGCGTGGAGGGCGCGATGACGAGGCGGTTGTCGTGGCCGGGGGAGAAGCGGCGGGCCGCCTCCTCGAACCAGCGCTCGTTGAGGGACTCGCTGCCCTCGCCGGGGGCGGCGAGGTTGTAGGCCGCCACGGGGGCCACGTGGTGCGGGGTGCGGGCCATGACGCGCCCGAACCAGCCGAGGCCTCGCGGGTCGCCCTCGCCGGCCAGCAGCTCGTCACCGACTGCGACAATTCTGATCCTTCGTTGCTCCACGTCGTTCTTTCTGGTCGGGGGTGCGGTGGTCATGGGCAGCGCCGGCCCGTGGGGCACGGGCCGGCGCCGGACTCGCTGGGAACGTGCGGGACGGCGGGGGCCGCGGCCCCCGCCGTCCCGGGCGGGCTCAGTCCCGCTCGAAGGCCGTCTGGACGAGGGTCTCCAGCTCGGCGGCGTGGCGCTTGGCCGAGCCGTTGGCCGGGGAGGCCGAGGCGGGCCGGGAGGCCAGGCGCACCCTGCGGTCCAGCTCCGGCACCAGGTTGACCGCCATGAACGGCCAGGCGCCCTGATTGGCGGGCTCGTCCTGGGCCCAGGTGAGACGGGCCTCCGGGTACTTGGCCAGCTCCTCCCGGATCTCCGCGAGCGGCAGCGGGTAGAGCTGCTCCACGCGCACGATCGCGGTGTTGCGGTCCTGGCGCTGCTCGCGCGCGGCGGCCAGGTCGTAGTACAGCCGGCCCGAGACCAGCACCACGTCGGTGACCTCGGAGGCGTTGAGCCTGCCCTGGTCGCCGATCACCGGGCGGAACGCGCCGGAGGTGAACTCCTCGATCGGGGAGGCCGCCGCCTTGAGCCGCAGCAGCTGCTTGGGCGTGGCCACGACCAGCGGCTTGCGCGGGCGGCTGTAGGCCTGCCGGCGCAGCAGGTGGAAGTGGCTGGCCGGGGTGGACGGGTTGGCCACGATCATGTTCTGCTCGGCGCACAGCTGCAGGAACCGCTCGATCCGGGCCGAGGAGTGGTCCGGGCCCTGCCCCTCGAAGCCGTGGGGGAGCAGCATGACCAGCGAGGTGCGCTGGCCCCACTTCTGCTCGGCCGAGGAGATGAACTCGTCGACCACGGTCTGCGCGCCGTTGACGAAGTCCCCGAACTGGGCCTCCCACACGGTCAGGGCGTCGGGCCGCTCCACGGAGTAGCCGTACTCGAAGCCCAGCACGCCGTACTCGGACAGCAGGGAGTTGTAGATCGCCAGCTTGGCCTGGTCCCCGGAGAGGTGGTTGAGCGGGGTCCACTCCGCCCCGGTGTCGGCGTCGAAGAACACCGCGTGCCGCTGGGTGAAGGTGCCGCGCCGCACGTCCTGGCCGGACATGCGCACCGGGATGCCCTCCATCATCAGGGAGCCGAAGGCCATGAGCTCGCCCATGCCCCAGTCCACGCCGCCCTCGCGGGTCATCGCCTCCCGGCGCTCGAGCAGCTTGCGCAGCTTCTTGTGCACGGTGAAGTCCTCGGGGACCTCCACGTGCACCGCTCCCAGGCGCTGGGCGGCCTCCGCGGAGATCGCCGTGGTCCGCGGCACCGAGATCCCGGAGTCCGCCTGCTGGGCGGAGGGCCGCTCGATGTTCGAGATCGCCGCGGAGTCGCCGGTGACCAGCGGGATGGACGAGGTCTGCGCCTCGTGGGTCTCCGCGAACACCCGCTCCAGGCGCTCCTGGTAGTCCTTCAGCGCCCGGTCGGCCTCCTCCTGGGTGATGTCGCCGCGGCCCACCAGGTTCTCGGTGTAGATCTTGCGGGTCGAGCGCTTCTCCTCGATGAGGTTGTACATCAGCGGCTGGGTCATCGAGGGGTCGTCGCCCTCGTTGTGGCCGCGGCGGCGGTAGCACATGAGGTCGATCACGACGTCCTTGTGGAACGCCTGGCGCCAGGCGAACGCCATCTGCCCCACGTGCGTGACGGCCTCCGGGTCGTCCGCGTTGACGTGGAAGATCGGCGCCTGCAGGCCCTTGGCGATGTCGGTCGCGTAGGTCGTGGAGCGCGCCGCCGCGGGGGAGGTCGTGAAGCCCACCTGGTTGTTCACGATGACGTGGACGGTGCCGCCCACCGTGTACCCGGGCAGCTGCGCCATCTGCAGGACCTCGGCCACGACGCCCTGGCCGGCGAACGCGGCGTCGCCGTGCACCTGGATGGGCAGCACGGGGTAGGTGCCGTCGCCCTCCGGGCCGGCGCCGAGGACGTCGGTCTTGGCGCGGGCGATGCCCTCGATGACCGGGTCCGCCGCCTCGAGGTGGGACGGGTTGGCGGCGAGGTAGACCTGGGTCTCGTTGCCGTTGTCGGAGGTGAAGGTGCCCTCCGTGCCGAGGTGGTACTTCACGTCGCCGGAGCCCTCGGTGGTGCGCGGGTCCTGGCTGCCCTCGAACTCGCGGAACACCTGGGCGTAGGACTTGCCGGCGATGTTGGTGAGCACGTTGAGCCGGCCGCGGTGGGCCATGGCGATGCCCACCCCGGCGAGCCCGGCGTCGGCGGCGTCGGCGATGATCTCGTCGAGCAGCGGGATCAGGGACTCACCGCCCTCCAGGGAGAAGCGCTTCTGGCCCACGTACTTGGTCTGCAGGAACGTCTCGAAGGCCTCGGCGGCGTTGAGCCGGCCCAGGATGCGGAACTGCTCCTCGCGGCTGGGCTTCTGGTAGCCGTGCTCGAGCTGGTCCTGGAACCACTCGCGCTCCTCGGGCTCCTGAAGGTGCATGTACTCCACGCCGAGGGTGCGGCAGTAGGCGTCCCGCAGCCGGCCCAGGATGGTGCGCAGGCTCAGCACGTCCGCGCCGCCGAAGCCGCCGGTGGGCCACTCGCGCTCCAGGTCCCAGAGGGACAGCCCGTAGGTGCGGATGTCGAGGTCGGGGTGCTTGCGCATCACGTACTCGAGCGGGTTGGTGTCCGCCATGAGGTGCCCGCGCACGCGGTAGGCGTGGATGAGCTGCTGGATCCGGGCGACCTTGTTGACCTGGATCTCGGGGTTGACCTGGTTGTCCACGGCCCAGCGCACGGGCTCGTAGGGGATCCGCAGGGCCTCGAAGATCTCGTCGTAGAAGTCGTCCCCGCCCAGCAGGTAGGACTCGATGAGGCGCAGGAACTCGCCGGAGCCCGCGCCCTGGATCACGCGGTGGTCGTAGGTCGAGGTCAGCGTGATGATCTTGGAGACGGCGTGCCGGGCGATGGTCTTCGGGGAGGAGCCCCGGTACTCCGCCGGGTGGTCCAGGGCGCCCACGCCGACGATGCAGGCCTGTCCCTTGGACAGCCGCGGCACGGAGTGCACCGTGCCGATGCCGCCGGGGTTGGTCAGGGACACCGTGGTGCCCTGGTAGTCCTCCATGGTCAGCTCGTTCGTGCGCGCCCGGCGCACGATGTCCTCGTAGGAGTTCCAGAACTGCAGGAAGGACATCGCCTCCGCGCCCTTGATGTTGGGCACCACGAGGTTGCGGGAGCCGTCCTTGTTCGGGATGTCGATGGCGATCCCGAAGTTGACGTGGGCGGGGTGCACGGCCACCGGCTTGCCGTCCTGCTCGTCGTACACGACGTTCTGGGACGGGTAGTTCGCCAGCGCCTTGATCACGGCGTAGCCGATCAGGTGCGTGAAGGAGACCTTGCCGCCGCGGTTGCGGGCGAGGTGGCTGTTGATCACGATCCGGTTGTCGATGAGCAGCTTCGCGGGGACCGCGCGCACGGTCGTGGCGGTCGGCACCGTGAGCGAGGCGTCCATGTTGGCGGCCACCGCCTTGGCGGGACCGCGGAGCTTGACGACCTTGTCCTCCGCGGGGGCGTCCGTGCTGGGGGCGCTGGCGCGGGCCCGGGCGGGCTGGGCCGGGATGGGCCGGCGCGACTCGGTCTCGCCCTGGCCGCTCTCGGGGCGGCCCTCGGCCTTCGCGCCGGACTTCGTGGCGGGCGGGGCCGCGGCCGGCGCCGACGTCGACGCGGCCCTGGGGGCGCTCTGCTGGGCGGCGGGCGGCCGGGGGGCGGCCGCGGCCTTGGGCTGGGCGGGGGCCTCCCGCGGGGCGGGCGCCTTCGGGGCCGGGTCCTTCGGGGTGGGGGCCTCCTGGGCCGGGGCCGCGGCGGGGGTCCGCTCGGTGGAGGACTGGGCGCCCGGCTGCTCCGTCGCAGTGCCGTTGTCAGCGCTCATCGCCTCGAAGATGGGCCACCACTTCTCGTCCACCGAGTTCTTGTCCGACCGGTACTTCTCGAACAGTTCGTCGACGAGCCACTCGTTACCTGCGAATTCTTCAGGGATGGGGTGCTGTGGCTGATGTGGCACGGGGAATACGCCTCTTCCATAGGTTGATCGCGCGCAGGACCGGCTCTCCGGTCCCCGCGTTGTCGGTCCCAGCAGCATCCGGTCCCGCCGCCGGTGTTCGTCGCCGGCCGTCTCCCGCGACAGCCGACGACGTCCTCCGGACCTGCCGGACGGTCGTGAACCGGGCGCGGCCGTACCTCCGGCGAGTCTAGTGATCTGCGCGGCGGCATGGCTAGTCCGCGCCTCCCGTGCCGCGGCGCGTGTCGCGGGCCCCCCGCTAGACTGGTCCGCGTGCGCTTCCTCAACACCCCCACGTCCGACCTGACCTACAACGACGTCTTCCTGGTCCCCGCCAGCTCCCGGGTCACCTCCCGCTTCGACGTCGACCTGACGCCCCGCGACGGCACGGGCGCCACGATCCCCCTGGTCGCGGCGAACATGACGGCGGTCACCGGCCGCCGCATGGTCGAGACGCTGGCCCGGCGGGGCGGTCTGGGCATCCTTCCGCAGGACATCCCGCTCGACGTCATCGCCGAGGTGACCTCCTGGGTGAAGAACCGCTCCCCGCGCTTCGAGACGCCCGTGGTGCTGGGCGCGGAGGACACGGTCCACGACGCCCTCGGCATCATGCACAAGCGCCCCCACGGCGCCGTGGTGGTGTGCGGCCCGGACCGTGCCTATCGCGGGGTGGTGCTCGCCGCGGACTGCACGGAGGTGGACCGCTTCACCCAGCTCGGCTCGATCATGCGCACCGACGCGCCGGTGTTCTCGCTCGCGGAGGTCTCGGCGCGCTCCGGCGAGGACGTCCTGGCCGCCGCCTACGACCGCCTCACCCAGACGCGGGCGCACGTGGCCCCGGTGCTCGACTGCGACACCGTGGTGGGCGTGCTGACCCGCAAGGGCACCGTCCGCTCGACGATCTACACCCCCGCCCTCGACGGCGCCGGCCGGCTCCGGGTCGGCGCGGCGGTGGGCATCAACGGCGATGTCCGGGGCAAGGCACGGGCGCTGCTGGACGCCGGGGTGGACGTGCTGGTGGTGGACACCGCCCACGGCCACCAGCGCAAGATGATCGAGGCCCTCGGCCAGGTCCGCGCGGCGGCGCCGGACGTGCCGGTCGTGGCGGGCAACGTGGTCACCGCCGACGGCGTGCAGGACCTCGTGGACGCCGGGGCGGACATCGTGAAGGTCGGCGTCGGCCCCGGGGCGATGTGCACCACCCGGATGATGACGGCCGTGGGCCGGCCCCAGTTCTCCGCGGTGCTCGAGTGCGCGGACGCGGCCGCCGGCCTGGGCCGGCACGTGTGGGCCGACGGCGGGGTGAAGCACCCCCGCGACGTCGCCCTCGCGCTCGCGGCGGGCGCCAGCCAGGTCATGGTCGGCTCCTGGTTCGCCGGCACGCACGAGGGACCGGGCGAGCTCAACGTCGACGCCGACGGGCGCGCGTACAAGGAGAGCTTCGGGATGGCGTCCACCCGCGCCGTGCGCGAGCGCACCCGGGGCGAGGGCGCCTTCGCCCGGGCCCGCAAGGGCCTGTTCGAGGAGGGCATCTCCAGCTCCAAGATGTACCTGGACCCCGAGCGCCCCGGCGTGGAGGACCTCGTGGACCAGATCACCGCGGGCGTGCGCAGCTCCATGACCTACGCGGGGGCCACCAGCCTCGAGCAGTTCGCGGCGCGCGCGGTGGTCGGCATCCAGTCCGCCTCCGGCTACGAGGAGGGCAGGGCGCGCCCGGTCAGCTGGTCCTGAGCACGCGCCGGCGGGTCCCGCTCCGGTACCCTGGAGACCTCATGGACTCCTTCAGTAGTTGCCGGCCCGGCCGCGGCGGCCCCCGCCGCGGCCCCCGAGCCGGCTCACCCACCGACCCCCCACCAGCCTCCGACCGCCCGGCCCCGGGCCGGCGGTCCCCCCGGGGAGGCAGCGCCTGATGGAGTGGTTGCTGCTGGCCGCGGGCCTGCTCCTGATCCTGGGCACGGGCTTCTTCGTGGCCGTGGAGTTCTCCCTCGTGGCCCTGGACCAGACCACGGTCCGCCGCGCGATCGCCGAGGGCGACCGGGCGGCCGAGCCCCTGCTGAAGTGTCTCAAGTCCCTGTCCACGCAGCTCTCCAGCTGCCAGCTGGGCATCACCCTCACCACCCTGCTCACCGGGTACACCCTGGACCTGGCGCTGCAGTCCTTCCTGCGCGAGCCGATCGTCGAGCTGACCGGCCTGTCCGTGACCGCCGCCGGCGGGGTCACGCTGGCCCTGTCCATGCTCATCTCCACGCTGCTGTCGATGCTGCTGGGGGAGCTGGTCCCGAAGAACTGGGCCATCGCGGAGGCCTTCCGGGTGGGCCGGGTCGTCGCCCGCCCGCAGCTGCTGTTCACCGCGGTGTTCAAGCCCTTCGTGCTCGCGCTCAACGGCGTCGCCAACCGGGTCCTGCACCTGTTCGGCATGGAGGCCAAGGAGGAGCTCTCCGGGGCGCGCTCGCCCGAGGAGCTGTCCTCGATGGTGCGCCGCTCCGCGAAGATGGGCACGCTCGACGTCGGCACCGCCACCTTCGTGGCCAAGACGCTGACCTTCGCCGAGCGCACCGCCGCGGACGTGATGACGCCGCGCATCCGCGTGCAGATGCTCGACTCCCACGAGTCCGTGGCGGACGTCGTGGCGCTGGCCTCCCGCACCGGGCACTCCCGCTTCCCCGTCATGGACGACTCCCCGGACGACGTCCGCGGCGTGGTGCACATCAAGAAGGCCGTGGCCGTGCCGTCGGAGCGCCGGACCGCCCTGGAGTGCGGGGCGATCATGGAGGAGGTCCTGCGGGTGCCCGAGACCGTGCACCTGGACTCGCTGCTCGTGCAGCTGCGCTCCGGCGGGCTGCAGATGGCCGTGGTCGTCGACGAGTGGGGCGGCACCGCCGGCGTCGTCACCCTCGAGGACCTCGTGGAGGAGGTCGTCGGGGAGGTCTCGGACGAGCACGACCGGCTCACCCTCGGGGCCCTGCAGTCGGCCACCGGAGAGTGGTACTTCCCCGGTCTGATGCGCCCCGACGAGGTCTCCGAGCAGATCACCGAGCTCGACATCGAGGACGGCCCCGCCTACGAGACCATGGGCGGGTTCATGATGGACCGGCTCGGGCAGATCCCGAGGCCCGGGGACGCCGTGCCCGTCCAGGGCGGGACGCTGGAGGTCGCCCGGATGGACGGCCGGCGCGTGGACCGCATCCGCTTCGTCCCGTCCGCGGACGGCCAGCAGGACGCGGGAGCCGCCGCGGCCGGGGAGGAGGCACGATGAGCGACTGGGCAGGCCTGGCGTGGCTGGTGGTCCTCCTGGCCGGCAACGCCTTCTTCGTGGGCGGCGAGTTCGCCGTCATGTCCGCGCGGCGCAGCCAGATCGAGCCGCTCGCCGAGGCCGGGAACAAGCGTGCGCGCACCGCGCTGTACGCGATGGAGCGGGTCTCCCTCATGCTGGCCTGCTGCCAGCTGGGCATCACGGTGTGCTCGCTGCTGATCCTCAACATCTCCGAGCCCGCCCTGCACCACATCGTCTCCGGGCCGCTGGAGCACCTGGGCGTGCCCGTCGAGGTGGCCGACGTCAGCGGGTTCCTCACGGCACTGGTCGTGGTCACCTTCCTGCACGTGGTCTTCGGCGAGATGGTGCCCAAGAACATGTCCGTCTCGGCCGCCGACCGCGCGGTGCTGCTGCTGGCCCCGCCGCTGGTGTTCGTCTCGCGGGTGGTCAAGCCCGTCATCGCGACGCTGAACTGGTCGGCCAACCACGTCCTGAAGCTCATGGGCATCGAGCCGAAGGACGAGGTGTCCTCGACCTTCACCCTCGACGAGCTGCAGTCCATCGTCGCGGAGTCCACGAAGGAGGGCACCGTGGCCGACCAGACCGGCCTGCTCTCCGGGGCCCTGGAGTTCTCCACGAAGCGCACCGCCGACGTCATGGTCCCGCTGCGCGAGCTCGTCACCCTGCCGGAGGACGTGTCCCCGGCGGAGGTCGAGAAGGCGGTGGCCCGCACCGGCTTCTCGCGCTTCGCCCTGACCGAGGACGACGGCGTGCTCAACGGCTACCTGCACATCAAGGACGTGCTCTCCATCCCGGGCAGCCGGTACAACGAGCCCGTGCCGGTGACCCGGGTCCGCTCCCTGGCCAACCTGCGCCCCGAGATCGAGATCGACGACGCCCTCGCCGCGATGCAGCGCACGGGCTCGCACCTGGCCCGCGTGGTCGACGCGGGCGGGCGGACGCTGGGCGTGCTGTTCCTCGAGGACGTCATCGAGGAGCTCGTGGGCGAGATCCGCGACACCACGCAGGACCGCCGCCAGCGCCGCGGGGACCGGGTCGACTCCTCGGAGCCGCCGGGCTGACCTGCGGGGCTGTCCTGCAGGGCTGCACCGCCGGGCTGGGCCGCCGCGCGCCGGAGGGCTCAGGCCAGGATCCGCACCGCCGCGGGGAGCACGTCCACCCGCACGGGCAGCGGGCCGAGGCGCTCCCCGTCGGCGTAGGCGGTGATCCCCGGCGCCGTCACGCGCACCGAGCGCACCCGCTCGGTGCGCACGCTGGGCAGGGCGACATGGCGGCCCGAGAACAGCCGCGGGAACAGGACCAGGAACCTCGCCCGGCCCAGGGGCGCCACGGTGAACAGCTCCAGCAGCCTGTCGTCCTCCCGGGCACCGGGCACGACGGGCAGCCCACCGCCGATCGAGGAGGTGTTGGCCACGTTCAGCAGCACCCCCGTCCGGTCCTCCGTGCGGCGCCGTCCCGCGGCGTCCTCGACCTCCAGCCGGTAGGCGATGGTGCGCAGCCGCACGATCTCCACGAGGACGGCCAGCAGGTACCTGCCGGGCCCGGTCAGACGCGGCCAGCGGTTGGCGCGCTCGTTGACCACGGCGTCGAAGCCGGCGCACAGGGCGGTCCCGAAGCAGCGGGTGCGCCCGTCCGGGAAGCGGACGCGGCCGACGTCGAGCCGGCGCGGGACCGGGTCGTCGAGCCGGCGCAGGATCCGTCCGGCCGCGCCCACCGGGTCCCGCAGGGGAACGGCGAAGTGCCGGGCCAGGTCGTTGCCGGTGCCGCAGGGCACCACGCCCAACGGGATCTCGATGCCCTGCTCGGCGAGCTCCACGAGCACCTCCAAGCCGGCCTGCACCATCCCGTCCCCGCCCACGACCACCAGGGCGCGGGTGGAGAGGGCGGCGGCGCGGAGCCGGTCGCGGACCAGCGTCATCAGGGTGCCGAGGTCCCCCGCCGAGAGCACCACGGCGTCGTCGCCGCCGGTGCGGAGCAGGTCCGCGGCCAGGTGCGCCTCCGCGAGGGCACGGCCGCGGCCGGCGCGGGGGTTGACGGCGAGGACGAAGGTGCCGCGGGGGAGCGCGGGCTCAGCCATCGGTGCGCCGCGCGCTGCAGGCGGCGCACAGGCCGGTGATCTCGACGGTGTGGTCCACCTCGGTGAAGCCGTGGGCGGCGGCGGTGCGCCCGGCCCACTCCTCGACCGTGGGGGCTTCCAGCTCCACGGCGGCGCCGCAGCGGCGGCAGACCAGGTGGTGGTGGTGGTGGTCCGCCGCGCAGCGGCGGTAGATCGCCTCGCCGTCGCCGCCGCGCAGGACGTCCAGCTCGCCGAGCTCGGACATCGACTGCAGGATCCGGTAGGTGGTGGCCAGGGAGACGGACTCACCGCGCTCGCGCAGCAGGGCGTGCAGGTCCTGGGTGGAGATGAAGTCCTCGAGGGAGGCCAGGGCCTGGCTGACGGCACGGCGCTGCCGGGTGTTGCGGACCTCACCGCCCCCGCTGGTTCGCACGCTCACGCCTCGTCCTCTCGTCGGTCTGCTCCGCCGGGCGGCCCGGCCCGGGCGCCGGCGCCCGGACGCGTCCGGGCGAGCCACCAGCTTAACAAGGCCGGTGCCGGCCCGCTCCCGGGGCCGGGCTAGGCTGGGCCCATGGAGCTGATCAAGTACACCCACTCGTGCGTCCGGCTCGAGAACGAGGGCCGGGTCCTGGTCATCGACCCGGGCAACTTCTCCGGGCCGGAGGAGCTGGCGCGGGCCCTCGACGGGGCGGACGTGCTGCTCGTGACCCACGTGCACCCGGACCACCTGGACGCCGAGCCCGTGCAGGAGCACCTGCGGGCGCACCCGGAGATCCAGGTGCACGCCCCGGCGCCCGTGGCCGCCGGGCTGCGGGAGGCGCTCGGGGAGGAGGCCTCCGTGCATGACGCGGCGCCGGAGACGGTGCTGGAGCTGGACGGCTTCACGGTCCGGACCTTCGGCGGTCAGCACGCCCTGATCCATCCGCTGATCCACACCGTCGACAACGTGGGGTACCTGGTCAACGACACCGTCTACCACCCCGGCGACTCCTTCGTGGTGCCGCACGGGGTGGAGGTCCCGGTGCTGCTCGCCCCGATCCACGCGCCGTGGAACAAGCTCTCGGAGGTCGTCGACTTCGTCGTGGCCGTGCGCCCGCGCCAGGTCTTCCAGATCCACGACGGACTGCTCTCGGCCAACGGCTTCGGCATCATCGAGGGTCAGCTGACGGCGTTCGCCGCCAAGTACGGGGCCGAGTACCGCCACCTGGACACCGGGGAGCGCGTGCGGCTGCAGCCGCCCCGCCCCGTGCCGGGCCGGCGCGCCGAACGCGCGGACGGCGGCGCCGCGGCCGCCACCCCACGGACCTGACCGCGGACACCCCGTCCGCACGAGGAGCGAAGGAGCACCTGTGAGCACCGTGTTCACCAAGATCATCGAGGGGGAGATCCCCGGCCGCTTCGTGTGGCAGGACGAGCGCTGCGTGGCGTTCCTGTCCATCGAACCGCTCGGGCCGGGGCACACGCTGGTGGTCCCGCGCGAGGAGTACGACCACTGGATCGACCTGCCCGAGGACCTGGCCGCCCACCTGATGGTGGTCTCCTGGAGGATCGGCCGGGCCCTCGACGCCGTGTGGCGGCCCGCGCGAGTCGGCCAGATGATCCAGGGCTTCGAGGTCCCGCACACCCACGTGCACGTGTGGCCCGCGAACTCCGTCGAGCAGTTCCAGTTCGCCAACGCGGACCGGCACCCGGACGCGGCCGCGATGGACGAGGCCGCCAGGCGGATCCGGGCGGCCCTGGCCGACGCCGGGCACGGCAGCTCGGTCCCGCAGCCCTGACCCGGCGCGCCGGGGCGGACCCCGGCGCGCGGGCCCGTGCGGGTCAGGCCCGGGCGGCCTCCAGCGCGTCCTTGAGCGCCTTGCGGATCCGCTTCTCCGACACCGTGTGGGCGGTGCCCAGCTCCTGGGCGAACAGGGAGACCCGCAGCTCCTCGATCATCCAGGCCACCCGGCCCAGCTCGTCGGGCACCGGCGCCGAGGGCGGCAGGGTGTCCAGCGCGGCGTCGTAGTCGTCCTCGAGCTTCTGCACCGCGAGCATGTTCACCGTGTCCCGCTGCAGGTGCCCCGCGAGCTTCTCCAGCCGCACCTCCATGGCCCGCACGTAGCGGGGCAGGTGCTGGAGCTGGTCGTAGCCGGTGGCGGCCACGAACCCGGGGTGCACCAGGTGCTCGAGCTGGGCCTTGACGTCGTTGAGCGAGTTCACCGCGGCGAGGGAGGGCGCCCGCTTCAGCTGCCTGCGGATCCGCGCGGCACCGGAGAGCACCTGCTCCACCAGCGCGGTGACCTGGAAGACCGTGTCGATGAGCTCGGCCCGCACGTGCTCGTGCAGGGTGTCGTACGCCGCGCGCGTGAACGGCGGCTCGGACGGGGTGAGCTTGTCGATCGCCGCGACCGTGCAGTCGGCGATGAGCTCGGTCACGGACCCGTGCGGGTTCTGCGTGAAGACGAGCTTCTCCTTGTTGTTGAGGTGCTCGAGCACGTACCGCTCGGGGGAGGGCACGCGCAGCACCAGCAGGGTGATCACCCCGCGCCGCTGGGCGGCCCGCTGCTCCGCCGCCGAGGACAGGATGCGCACCGCCACGGTGGCGTCCCGGCCCGGGGTCCGCCGGCCCGGCTGCCGGTCCGCGGCTCCCCGCGGCCGCTCGGGGACGAGGGCCGGCCAGCCGGTGATCCGCTGGCCCGCCACGGTCGTCTCCACGCTGCGCGGCAGGTCGGGCTCCGGCCACGCGGTCAGGCCCGTGCGCTCCAGCGACGGCGCCGCCGGGCCGGCCGCAGGCCGCGGGGCGGGGGAGGGCCGGTCCGTGCGCCCGGAGGCCCCGGACGGCGCGGCACCGGCCCCGTCGGCCGAGGGGACCGCGCCGAGGGACTCGGCCAGGGCCGCCCGGATCTCGTCGTGCAGCTCGGCCTTGAGCTGCTCCAGGTCCTGGCCCTCGCCGAGCACCCGGTTGCGGCGGTCCCGCACCTCGAAGCGCATCCGCAGGTGCGCCGGGACCGCGTCCCGGTTCCAGGACCCGGGGGGCACCACGTGGCCCCTGAGCCGGCGCAGCACCAGCTCCAGGGACGGCTCCAGGGCGTCGACGGCGGGGTCGAAGTCCTCCTGGAGCATCCGTACGGCCTGGCGGGCGACGTCCGGGGCGGGCACGAAGTTGCGCCGCACGGCCTTGGGCAGCGACTTGATGAGCGCGGTCACCAGCTCCGTGCGGAGGCCGGGGATCTGCCACTCGAACTGCGCGGGGTCGAGCTGGTTGAGGAACAGCACGGGCACCCGCACGGTCACCCCGTCGGCCTGGTCCGCGCCCGGGGCGAACTCGTAGACGAGGTCCAGCACAAGCTCCCCGTCGGCGGTCCGGCGCACCCACTGCCGCGGGTACAGGGACTCGTCGTAGTCGCGGGCGTCCTCGGCGATCAGGTCCTCGGGGTCGAGGTCGAGCAGGTGCTCGTCCTGGTGCCGGGCCTTCTTCCACCAGGCGTCGAAGTGCCGGGCCGAGACCACCGACGCCGGGATCCGGGCGTCGTAGAACGCGAACAGGGCCTCGTCCTCGACGCGCAGGTCCTTGCGGCGCAGCCGGTTCTCGAGCTCCTCGACCTCCGCCAGGCGCTTGCGGTTGCGCGCCCAGAACCGGTGCCGCGTCTGCCAGTCGCCCTCGACGAGCGCGTGGCGGATGAACAGCTCCCGCGCCAGGTCAGGGTCCACCCGCCAGAAGTTGATCCGGCGCTGGGCCACCACGGGGACGCCGTAGAGGGTGACCTTCTCGTAGGCCATCACGGAGCCCTGGGCGCGGGACCAGTGCGGCTCCGAGACGCTGCGCTTGACCAGGTGGGGAGCCAGCTCCTCGGCCCACAGGGGGTCGATCGCCGCGTTGACGCGGGCCCACAGCCGGGAGGTCTCCACCAGTTCCGCGGACATGATCCAGTCCGGGGACTTCTTGAACAGGTTGGAGCCGGGGAAGACGGCGAACCGGGAGCCGCGGGCGCCCTGGTACTCGCGCTTGCGCTCGTCCTTGAGCCCGATGTGGCTGAGCAGGCCGGCCAGCAGCGAGACGTGGATCTCCCGCTCCTTCCCGGACGGGTCCACCTCCCGGCCCTTGCCGACCCGGATGCCGACCTGCTGACCCATCTGGCGCAGCTGGGCGTAGAGGTCCTGCCACTCGCGGATCCGCAGGAAGTTCAGGAACTCCCGCTGGCACAGCTTCCGGAACCGGGTCGAGGAGAGCTCCTCCTGCTGCTCCTGGACGTAGCGCCACAGCAGCAGCCAGCTGGTGAAGTCGGAGTTCTCGTCGAAGAAGCGCTTGTGCAGCTCGTCGGCCTGCTGCCGCTTCTCCAGGGGACGCTCCCGGGGGTCCTGGACGGTCAGCGCCGCCGCGAGCACCATGACCTCCCGGGCGCAGCCCCGCCGGTCCGCCTCCACGATCATCCGGCCCAGCCGGGGGTCCACCGGCAGCTGCGCCAGCTGGCGTCCGACCGGGGTCAGCGGCCCGCCCGCGTCGTCGTCCCGGCGCTCCCGCGGGGCGGTGCCCCGGGCCTCCTTCAGGGCGCCGAGCTCCCGCAGCAGCGCCACGCCGTCCTTGACGGCCCGCGACTCCGGCGGCTCCACGAACGGGAAGCGCTCGATGTCCCCGGGCTCCTTGACGACCCCCACGGAGGTCATCTGCAGGATCACGGACGCGAGGCTGGTGCGCAGGATCTCGGGGTCGGTGAACTCCGGGCGGGAGAGGTAGTCCTCCTCCGCGTAGAGGCGGATGCAGATGCCGTCCGAGACGCGCCCGCAGCGGCCCGCCCGCTGGTTCGCGGAGGCCTGGGAGATGCGCTCGATCGGCAGCCGCTGCACCTTGGTGCGCGCCGAGTACCGGGAGATGCGGGCGGTGCCGGGGTCGATGACGTACTTGATGCCCGGGACGGTCAGGGACGTCTCGGCCACGTTGGTGGCCAGCACGATCCGCCGCCGGCCGGACGGGGCGAACACCCGGTGCTGCTCGGCCATGGACAGCCGGCCGAACAGGGGGAGGACCTCGGCGTCGGCCATCCCCCGGATCCGTTTCAGCGCGGCCTGCAGCGCCTCCTGGGCGTCGCGGATCTCGCGCTCGCCGGCGAAGAAGATCAGGATGTCCCCGGGCGGCTCGTGCGAGAGCTCCTCGACCGCGTCGCACACCGCGTCGATCGGGTCGCGGTCCTCGTCCTCGAGGCCGTCGCCGGCGTCCTCGGCGTCCGGCCCGCCGTCCCCGGACCGGGGCTCGGAGAGCGGGCGCCAGCGGATCTCCACGGGGTAGGTGCGCCCGGACACCTCGATGACCGGCGCCGGCTCGGGCTCCCCGGCGGCGGCGTCCGGTCCGGCCGCGCCGGTGGGCTCCGGGGCGAAGTGCCGGGCGAAGCGGTCTGGGTCGATCGTGGCCGAGGTGATGATGACCTTGAGGTCGGGGCGCCGGGGCAAGATCCGCCGCAGGTAGCCCAGCAGGAAGTCGATGTTCAGCGAGCGCTCGTGCGCCTCGTCGATGATGATCGTCGAGTACCGGCGCAGCAGCCGGTCGTGCTGGATCTCGGCGAGCAGGATGCCGTCGGTCATCAGCTTGATCCGGGAGTCCGCGCCCACCTCGGAGGTGAAGCGCACCTGGTAGCCGACGGTCCCGCCGATCTTCTCGCCCAGCTCCGAGGCGATCCGCTCCGCCACCGAGCGCGCGGCGATCCGCCGCGGCTGGGTGTGCCCGATCAGCCCCTGCTCGCCCAGGCCGAGCTCGAGGCACATCTTCGGGATCTGCGTGGTCTTGCCGGAGCCGGTCTCACCGGCGATCACGACGACCTGGTGCTCGGAGATCGCGCGCTTGATGTCCTCCCGGCGCGCGGAGACCGGGAGGTCCTCGGGGTAGACGACGGTGCGGGGGCGGCTGGGCGATGCTGGCATGACCCCCCGATCCTACCGGCGACGGGCCCCGGTCCGGGCCCGGGCGCGGTGGACGATCCGGGCCCGGCGGTCCGCCGGCGGAGCCGTTCTGTCATCATTTGTGAGCTGCCTCTCATTTCTCGACCGAACGGCAGGTAATATTCCTGACATCACCCGTTCCAGAAAGGACACACCATGCAGCGACTGTTCCCGTTGACGGCGGCCCTCGCCTCCTCCGCCCTCCTCCTCACGGCCTGCGGCGGCTCCGACAGCTCGGGCGCCGCCGGCTCCGGGGAGTCGGGCGCGGCCGTCGAGGAGGCCACCGTCGGGATCAGCCAGTTCGTGGAGCACCCCTCCCTCGACGCCGCCCGCGAGGGCTTCGTCGCCGCGCTGGAGGAGGGCGGCTACACGGAGGGCGAGAACCTCACCCTCGACCTCCAGAACGCCTCGGGCGACCAGGGCACCTCCACCAGCATCGCCTCGAACCTCGCCGGCTCCGACGCCGACCTCGTCCTGGCCATCGCGACCCCCTCGGCCCAGGGCGTGGCCCAGGCCGTCACCGACCGGCCCGTGCTCTTCACCGCCGTGACCGACCCGGTCGAGGCGGGGCTCGTGGAGTCCCTGGAGAACCCCGGGGGCAACGTCACGGGCACCACGGACATGAACCCCGTGGCCGAGCAGATCGCGCTGATCAAGCAGCTCGACCCGGACGCGAAGTCCGTGGGCATCATCTACAGCTCGGGCGAGACCAACTCGCAGGTCCAGGTGGAGATGGCCAAGGAGGCCGCCGCCGAGGAGGGCCTGGAGGTCGTCGAGAAGGCCGTGACCAACACCTCCGAGGTCGCCCAGGCCGCCGAGTCCTTCGACACGGACGCGATCTACGTGCCCACCGACAACAAGGTGGTCTCCGGCCTGGAGGCGGTCATCTCCGCCGCCGAGGCCAAGCAGATCCCGCTGATCGCGGGCGAGGGCGACTCCGTGGAGCGCGGCGCCCTCATCACCAAGGGCATCGACTACGAGCAGCTCGGGCGCCAGACCGGGGAGATGGCCGTGCGGATCCTCGCCGAGGGCGCCGACCCGGCCACCATGCCCGTGGAGTCCCAGGAGGAGACCGAACTGGTCATCAACATGCAGGCCGCCGAGCGGATGGGCGTGGAGGTCCCGCAGGAGCTGCAGGACTCCGCCGCGCAGGTCATCGAGTAGGCCCCCGGACGGGCCCGCACCGTGTCCCCGGCGCCCGGTGACCCCGGGCGCCGGCCGGCCCGGGCCCACCCCACCACAGTCGGGGCGCCCCCGCCCGATCGGCGGCGGCGCCCCGTGTCCCACCAATCAGAACGGATCCACCAGAAGTGATAGCCGGTATCGAACTCGGACTGCTCTACGCGGTCATGGCGCTGGGCGTCTACCTCACGTTCCGGGTGCTCGACTTCCCCGACCTGACGGTCGACCAGTCCTTCACCACGGGCGCCGCCACCACGGCGATGATCATCCTCGGCGGCGGCAGCCCCTGGCTGGCCACCGCCGCCGGCTTCGTGACCGGCGCGCTCGCCGGGCTGATCACGGGCCTGCTCCACACCAAGGCCCACATCAACGGGCTGCTCGCGGGCATCCTCACCATGACCGCCCTGTACTCCATCAACCTGCGCGTGATGGACGGGCGGGCCAACCTGTCCCTGCTGCGCGAGGACACGATCTTCACCCCCCTCGCCGAGCTGGGCGTGCAGGGCACGTGGATCGGCATCGCCCTGTTCCTGCTGGGCGTGGCCGTGGTGAAGGTGCTGCTCGACTGGTTCCTCTACACCGACGCCGGCCTGGCCATGCAGGCCACCGGCGACAACCCGGAGATGATCCGCTCCTTCGGGGTGAACACGGACCACCAGAAGATGCTGGGTCTGTGCCTGTCCAACGGGCTGGTGGGCCTGGCCGGGTCCCTCGTGGCCCAGTACCAGGGCTTCGCCGACATCGGCATGGGCATCGGCCTGATCGTCGTCGGGCTCGCCTCCGTGATCCTGGGCCAGGGCCTGTTCGGCTCGCGCACCGTGGTCGTCGCCACCCTCGCGGTGGTCCTCGGCTCGATCGTCTACCGCCTGGTGATCACCGTCGCACTGCAGGCCGGGCTCAACCCGTCCGACATGAAGCTGATCTCCGCGGTCCTGGTGGTGCTCGCCCTGGTGGTCCCGCAGATGCAGTTCTTCCGGCGCCGCCGGGAACGGCACCTGGCGAGCCAAGCGGCACAGCTCGTCGACGACCTGACCGACACGCCCGCGACCACGAAGGCAGGTGCCTGAGCCGTGCTCACCATCGACAACGTCCACAAGACGTTCTTCGCCGGGACCGTCAACGAGCGCCGCGCCCTCGCCGGCGTCTCGCTGACCCTGCAGGAGGGCGACTTCCTCACCGTGATCGGCTCCAACGGCGCCGGGAAGTCCACGATCCTCAACGCGATCTCCGGCACCCTCATCCCGGACACCGGCACCGTGCGCGTGGACGACACCGACGTCACCCGGCTGCCCGAGCACAAGCGGGCCCGGTACCTCTCCCGGGTCTTCCAGGACCCCATGAAGGGCTCCTCGCCGACGATGACGGTGGAGCAGAACATGGCCATCGCCCTCCAGCGGGGAAAGCAGCGCGGACTCGTCCCGGGACTCACCGGCGCGCGCCGGCAGCTGTTCCGGGACAAGCTCGCCAGCCTCGAGCTCGGGCTGGAGAACCGGCTGGGCGCGAAGGTCGGCCTGCTCTCGGGCGGTCAGCGCCAGGCCCTGTCCCTGCTCATGGCCACGTTCTCCGAGCCGCGCATCCTGCTCCTCGACGAGCACACCGCGGCCCTCGACCCGCAGCGGGCGGACCTCGTGTCCCGGCTCACGGCGGACATCGTGGCCGAGCAGCGCCTGACCACGGTGATGGTCACGCACAACATGGAGCAGGCGCTGCGCCTGGGCAACCGGCTGATCATGATGCACGAGGGGCGGGTGCTCTTCGAGCTCGACGCCGCCCAGAAGCAGACCATGACCGTGCCGGGCCTGCTGGAGCAGTTCCGCCGGCTCCAGCCGGGGGCGGAGCAGGGCGCCTTCGACGACGCTACGCTGTTCGAGAGCGTCAAGACCGAGGACGGCCACTGACCGCACGTCCGTGACCGGCACCGACGGGGCGGACGGGGCGGGCCGGACACGGCCCGCCCCGTCGCCGTTCCCCGCGCGACCCCACCAGCCCAGGAGGCCCCGACCGTGCCCGAGTCCACCGAGCAGCAGCGCGCCCGCCGCCGACGCACCGGGGGGTGGATGCTGGCCGTGGGGGTGGTGGCCCTGTTCGCCTCCACGTTCACGGTGCCCGAGGCGCTCCACGACCTGGCCCGCGTCTCGGCCGGGCAGGAGGCCGGGCTGACCACGCGCGGGGTGGTGGTCACCGTGGTGGGTGCTGCGACCCTGCTCGGCGGCGGGGCCCTGGCGATCCTCGGCTTCAACTGGCGGCGGTCGGTGGGGGAGGGCCCCCACCCGGAGGACCTGCTGCTCGACGAGCAGTTCGGCGACGCGCCCGTGCGCCCGTACGACCCCGACGAGCTCCGCCGCCGGCCGCGGCGCCTCGATCCCGAGGACGGGCCGCGGGACGACCGGTCCTGACCCCGTGGGTCAGCCGCGCAGGCCCGCCCGGCCGGAGGCGTCCTCCGCGGCCGCCGGGGAGACCCCGTCCGCGGTGACGTCCTCGCGGCCCGGGGCCCCGGGGCGCCGGCCGGTCAGCCGGGCGACGGCGTAGAGCAGGGCCCCGGCCCCGATCAGGATCCCGCCGCGCCACCACACCTCGGCGCTCTGCTGGGACAGCAGGACGAGGCAGGACAGCACGGCCAGCACGGGCAGCGGCGTCCAGGCGCGGAAGTGCTCGTGCGCCACCGGCTCCCGCCGCAGCACGAGCACGGCGATGTTGGAGCTGAGGAAGACGAACAGCAGCAGCAGCACCAGGGTCTCGGCCAGGACCACGACCCCGCCGGTGGTGGTGAGCACGACGGCCACGGCCGTGGTCGCGGCGATCGCCGCCCATGGGGTGCCGCGCCGCGGCAGGACCCGCCGGAAGGCCCGGGGGAGCAGCCCCTGCACCCCCATCCCGTAGGCCAGCCGGCTGGCCATGATCATGGTCAGCAGGGCACCGTTGGCCACCGCGACGAGCGCGAAGAGGCTGAACAGCCAGCCCGGGACGGCGATGCCGGAGGCGGCGACGACGTCGAGCAGCGGGGCGCTCGAGGCCGCGAGCCGCTCCGCCGGCAGCACGACGGACGCCGCCGTGCCCACCAGCACGTACATCACCCCGGCCGCCGCCAGCGCGCCGAACAGCGCCCGGGGGTAGGTGCGCGAGGGCTCCCGGAGCTCCTCCGCGACGTTGGCGGAGGTCTCGAAGCCCACGAAGGAGTAGTAGGCCAGCAGCGCCCCGCCGAGGACCGCGGGCAGCGGGTCCACGCCCTCCCCGAAGCTCAGCGCCCGACCGGGGTCGCCCTCGCCCCGGCCGAGCAGGAGGGCCGCGGCGACGACGACGATCAGCAGGCCGGTCAGCTCCACCGCGGTCATGACGACGTTGGCCCGCAGGGACTCCTTGATGCCGCGCGCGTTCAGCAGGGCCACCAGGACCAGGAAGACCGCGGCGCCGGCCGTCGGCGGGACGTCGAGGAAGACCGAGAGGTAGTCGCCGCTGAAGGCCAGGGCCAGGGCGGCCGCGCTGACCACGCCGGCCGCGAGCATGCAGTACCCGACGAGGTAGGAGACGAGGGGCACGCCGAAGGCCCGCTCGGCGAACACCGCCGCGCCCCCCGCCCTCGGGTACTTGGTGACCAGTTCGGCGTAGGAGGCCGCGGTCAGCAGCGCAAGCACCAGGGCCAGCAGCATGGGCGCCCAGGTCACGCCCCCGACCCGGCCCGCGATGGTGCCCACTAGGGCGTAGACGCCGGCGCCGAGGACGTCGCCGAGGATGAACAGGAACAGGAGCGGTCCCGTGATGTCCCGCTTCAGGGCGGAACCGACAGTGTGCTGTTGAGTCATGGGGGCACTCTATGTGCCCCGCCGGGCGGGGGCGTGCGGCCGGGGCGCGGGCACGCCGGAGGGGCGACAGAGAGGGGCGACAGCGAGGTCGACAGGCGGGACGACACAGGGCCCCGGACCGTTCGGTCCGGGGCCCTGTGTCGTACGGGGTGCCCGCGGTAGGATTCGAACCTACGGCCTTCTGCTCCGGAGGCAGACGCTCTATCCCCTGAGCTACGCGGGCCTTTCACCGCCTCAGCGATGAACCTCGACGATACTAGCAGGTTTTGCGCGGCTGTCGTTCCCCGTCCGGCACGGGGCCTGTGGGGCGCCCGGTTACACTGGTCCGGTGACTCCAGAACAACTTTCTCTCGCTGTATCCGCATGCCTGCAGGACGCCGTGGCCCAGGGCGATCTCGCCCTCGCCGACGGCGCCGCGCTGCCGGAGGTGCGCATCGAGCGACCGAAGAACCGGGAGCACGGGGACTGGGCGACGAACGTCGCCATGCAGCTGGCCAAGAAGGTGGGCAGGGCCCCCCGCGACGTCGCCGCCGTCGTGCAGGACCGGCTGCAGGGCACCCCGGGCGTGGCCGCCGTGGACGTGGCCGGCCCGGGATTCCTCAACATCACCCTCGACGCCGCCGCCGCCGCCGGGATCGCCCGCACCGTGGTGGAGCAGGGGGAGGCCTTCGGTCGGGCGGACTCGCTGGCGGGGACGTCCATCAACCTCGAGTTCGTCTCGGCGAACCCCACCGGCCCGGTGCACCTGGGCGGCACGCGCTGGGCCGCCGTCGGCGACTCCCTCGCGCGGGTGCTCGAGGCGCAGGGTGCGGAGGTGGTGCGGGAGTACTACTTCAACGACGCCGGCGCGCAGATCGACCGCTTCGCCCGCTCCCTGCTGGCCCGCGCCCAGGGCCTGCCCGCCCCGGAGGACGGCTACGGCGGGGAGTACATCACCGAGATCGCCGAGCGGATCGTGGCCGAGAACCCCGGCGTGCTCGACTCCGGGGACCCCCAGGAGGGCTTCCGGGCCGCCGGGGTGGAGCTGATGTTCGCCGAGATCAAGTCCTCGCTGCACGAGTTCGGCGTGGACTTCGACGTGTACTTCCACGAGCAGTCGCTGTTCAGCAACGGCGCGGTGGAGGGCCTGCTGGAGCAGCTCAAGTCCTCCGGCGCCCTCTACTTCGCGGACGGGGCGTGGTGGCTGCGCTCCAGCGCCTACGGCGACGACAAGGACCGGGTGGTCGTCAAGTCCGACGGCCAGGCCGCCTACATCGCCGGGGACATCGCCTACTTCAAGAACAAGCGGGACCGCGGCGCGGACCTGTGCATCTACATGCTCGGCGCCGACCACCACGGCTACGTGGCCCGGCTCAAGGCCGCCGCGGCCGCCCTGGGCGACGCCCCGGAGCGGGTGGAGGTGCTGATCGGCCAGATGGTCAACCTGGTCAAGGACGGGGTGCCGGTGCGGATGTCCAAGCGGGCCGGCACGGTGGTGACCATGGAGGACCTCGTCGAGGCTGTCGGCGTGGACGCCGCCCGCTACTCGCTGACCCGGTTCTCCGTGGACTCCAACATCGATGTCGACCTGGACCTGCTGACCCGCCGCTCCAACGAGAACCCGGTCTTCTACGTCCAGTACGCCCACGCCCGCACCTGCGCCGTGGGCCGCAACGCCGAGGCCGCCGGGGTGTCCCGCACGGGGGCGGACGGCGAGGTCGTGTTCGACGCCGCCCTGCTCGACCACCCGATGGAGGGTGAGCTGCTCGCCGCCCTGGGCCAGTACCCCTCGGTGCTCGCGCAGGCCGCCGAGTTCCGGGAGCCGCACCGGGTGGCCCGCCACCTGGAGGTCCTCGCCGGGACCTACCACCGCTGGTACGACGTCTGCCGCGTGGCCCCGCAGGGCGACGACGACGTCACCGACCTGCACCGCACCCGGCTGTGGCTCAACGACGCCGCGCGCCAGGTCCTGGCCAACGGCCTGGGCCTGCTCGGCGTGTCGGCCCCCGAGAGGATGTGATCGCATGACCGCCCACCCCACCACCCGCCCCGGGGGCTCGCCCCTGGCCCCGCCGTGGCTCAGCGTGCCCGAGGACCTCGACGCGCTCGACCCGGCCATCTGGCCCGAGGCGTTCCGGCGCGACGCCGAGGGAGCGCTGACCGTGGCCGGGATCCCCGCCACGGAGCTCGCCGAGCGCTACGGCACCCCCTCCTACGTCTACTCCGAGGACACGTTCCGGGCGCGCGCCCGGGAGTTCCGCACGGCCTTCACCGAGGCGTTCGCGCGGATCGGGGCGGAGGTCTCCGTCTACTACGCCGGGAAGTCCTTCCTGACCACCGAGGTGGTGCGCTGGATCCGCGAGGAGGGGCTCAACGTCGACACCTCCTCGGGCGGGGAGCTGGCCGTGGCCCTGCGCGGCGGCATGGAGCCGGCCCGGATCGCGCTGCACGGCAACAACAAGTCGGCCGCCGAGATCGCCCGTGCCCTCGACAACGGGCTCGGGCGGATCGTGGTGGACTCCCTCGCCGAGATCGAGCTCGTCGCGCGCCTGGCGCGCACCCTGGGCGTCGTGGCGCCGGTGATGATCCGGGTGACCCCGGGGGTGCACGCCTCCACGCACGAGTTCATCGCCACCGCCCACGAGGACCAGAAGTTCGGCCTGTCCCTGGCCGCGCTCGAGGGCGGCGGGGACAGCCCCGCGATGCAGGCCGTCGCCGCCTGCGTGGTGGACCCCGACCTCGACCTGCGCGGCCTGCACTGCCACATCGGCTCCCAGATCTTCGACGCCGACGGCTTCGGCAAGGCCGCGGAGCGGGTGCTGACCTTCATGGCACTGGCCGACGAGCGCTTCGGACTGACCCTGCCGGAGCTCGACCTCGGCGGCGGCTACGGCATCGCCTACACCGAGGCGGACACCCCGCGCCCGGCACGCGAGATCGCCGAGTCCCTGGCGGACCAGGTGGCCGCCACGGCCCGGTCCCTGCACATGGCGGTCCCGCACCTGTCCATCGAGCCCGGCCGGGCGATCTCCGGGCCCGCCGCGTGCACCCTCTACACCGTGGGCACGCTGAAGACCGTGACCGTCGAGGACGGCGCCCGGCGGCGCTACGTGTCGGTGGACGGCGGGATGAGCGACAACGCCCGTCCCGTGCTCTACGGCGCGGACTACACCGCCGTGCTCGCCAACCGCCGTGCCGAGGGCGCCCCCGTGCTCTCCCGGGTGGTCGGCAAGCACTGCGAGTCCGGGGACGTCGTGGTCCGCGACGTCTACCTGCCCGATGACCTCGCCCCCGGCGACGTCCTGGCCGTGCCGGCCACGGGGGCCTACTGCTGGGCCCTGGCCAGCAACTACAACTGGATCGCCCGCCCGCCGGTCGTCGCCGTGCGCACCGCCGCGGACGGGCCCGAGGCCCGGCTCATCGTGCGGGGCGAGACCGAAGATGACCTGTTCGCCCGCGACCTGGGAGCCTGATTGAGCGACTCGACCCCCGCGACCCCCCGCCCGACCACGACCGTGAAGGTCGCCCTGCTCGGGGCAGGAAACGTCGGCGCCGAGGTGGCCCGCATCCTGCTCGACCACGGCACCGAGATGGCCGCCCGCGTGGGCGCCCCCCTCGAGCTGGCCGGCATCGCCGTGCGGGACCTCGCCGCGCGGCGCACGGTGGAGCTGCCCGAGGAGCTGTTCACCACCGACGCCGAGGCCCTCATCGACGCCGCGGACGTGGTCATCGAGCTCACCGGCGGCATCGAGCCCGCCCGCAGCCGCATCCTGCGCGCCCTGCACGCGGGAAAGCCCGTGATCTCGGGCAACAAGGCGCTCATCGCCCGGCACGGCCGCCAGCTGCAGGACGCGGCCGACGACGCCGGGGTGCCGCTCTCCTACGAGGCCGCCGTGGCCGGGGCGATCCCGATCGTGCGGCCCATGGCCGACTCCTTGGCGGGGGACCGGGTGGACCGCGTGCTGGGCATCATGAACGGCACCACCAACTACATCCTCGACCAGATGGACACCACGGGCGCGCAGTTCGACGACGCCCTCGCGGAGGCCCAGCGGCTGGGCTACGCCGAGGCGGACCCGACCGCCGACGTCGAGGGACACGACGCCGCGGCCAAGGCCGCGATCCTGGCGTCCCTGGCCTTCCACTCCACCTACACCATCGACGACGTCTACTGCCGCGGCATCACCGGCGTCACCGCCGAGGACGTCGCCGCGGCCGCGGAGGCCGGCTACGTCATCAAGCTCCTCGCCGTGTGCGAGCGCTGCGCGGGCGGCGTGAACCTGCGGGTCACCCCCACCATGATCCCGCGCGAGCACCCCCTGGCCGGCGTGCACGGGGCCTACAACGCCGTGTTCGTCGAGGCCGCGAACGCCGGGTCCCTGATGTTCTACGGCGCCGGCGCCGGCGGCGCCCCCACCGCCTCCGCCGTGCTGGGGGACTTCGTCTCGGCGGCCCGCCGCCTGGTGCTGGGAGCCCCCGCCCAGGGCGCGGAGCCGCACGCCCAGCTGCCCGCGGTGCCCATGGACGACGTGCGCACCAGCTTCTCCATCACCCTCACCGTGCAGGACCGTCTCGGCGTCCTGGCCCGGATCGCCCAGGTCTTCGCCGACCACGGCGTGTCCATCCACACGATGCAGCAGAAGGACGACCCGCGCGGGTCCACGCAGCGCTCCGAGATCCGCCTGGTGACCCACCGGGGCTCGAACAAGGACCTCGTGGCCACCGTGGAGTCCCTGCGCGAGCTGCCGTTCGTCGAGGACGTCACCGGCGTGATCCGCGTGGAGCACGCCGACTGACTCCCCGGCGGCGCCCTCCCGCACGGCGCCGCCCTCCCGGGGCACCAGCACCCCACCGCACCCTCCGCAGTCCACAGGAAGAGATCCAGCACATGGCACACGTCTGGCAGGGCGTCATCAACGAGTACCGGGACCGGCTGCCGGTCACCGACTCCACCGAGGTCATCACCATGGGGGAGGGCGGCACGCCGCTCATCCGCGCCCGCGCCCTGTCGGAGCTCACCGGCAACACGGTCTGGCTGAAGTTCGAGGGGATGAACCCGACCGGTTCGTTCAAGGACCGGGGCATGACCATGGCGATCACCAAGGCCAAGGAGGAGGGCGCCGAAGCCGTCGTGTGCGCCTCGACCGGCAACACCTCGGCGTCCGCCGCGGCCTACGCGAAGCAGGCCGGTCTCACCTGCGCGGTGCTCGTGCCCGAGGGACGGATCGCCATGGGCAAGCTCTCCCAGGCGGTGGCGCACGGGGCGGACATCCTCCAGGTGGACGGCAACTTCGACAACTGCCTGGAGGTCGCGCGCAAGCTCTCCGAGTCCTACCCCGTGTTCCTGGTGAACTCCGTGAACCCCCACCGGATCGAGGGGCAGAAGACCGGCGCGTTCGAGGTGGTCGACACCCTCGGCGACGCCCCGGACTACCACCTGCTGCCGGTGGGCAACGCGGGCAACATCACCGCGTACTGGAAGGGCTACCAGGAGTACGCCCGGCCCTACGACTCCGCGACCGCCGGGCAGCTGCCGGCCGCGTCGACGAAGCTGCCCGTGCTGTGGGGCTTCCAGGCCGAGGGCGCCGCCCCGCTGGTGCTCGGCCACCCGGTCACCGAGCCCGAGACCATCGCCACCGCCATCCGGATCGGCAACCCGGCGTCCTGGGACACCGCGATCGCCGCCCGGGACGAGTCCGGCGGGCTCATCGGCTCCGTCTCCGACGACGAGATCCTCGCCGCCCACCGCTGGCTCTCCGCGCGAGAGGGCGTGTTCGTGGAGCCCGGCTCCGCCGCGGGCGTGGCCGGGCTGCTCCAGAAGCACGCCGCCGGCGAGGCGCCCACCGGTGCCACGATCGTGATCACCGTGACCGGCCACGGGCTGAAGGACCCGCAGTGGGCGGTGAAGGCCGCCGAGCTGGAGGACCCCTCGCTGGTCGAGCCGAAGCGCGTGCCGTTCGACGTCGTGGCCGTGGCCGCGGCGCTGGGCCTGGAGTAGGCGCGGATGTTCGAGATCGGGCAGCGGGTCGAGCTGAGCGTGCCCGGGTCCACGGGCAACGTGGGCCCCGGCTACGACAGCCTGGGACTGGCGCTCGGCCACTACGACGACCTCGCGGTGACGGTGACCGGGGCGGGACTGGAGTTCGAGCTGCACGGCGAGGGCGCCCAGGCCGTGCCCCGCACCGCGGAGCACCTGGTGGTGCGCGCCATGCGCGCCGCCTTCCGCGCCGCGGGCGTCGAGGACCTGCCCGGACTGCGGCTCGAGGCGACCAACCGCATCCCGCACGGACGGGGCATGGGCTCGAGCGCCTCCGCCGTGGTGGCGGGCGTGCTCGCGGCGAACGCGCTGCTGCCCGCCGGGCGCGCCCTGGACGACCGCCGGCTGCTGCAGGTCGCCGCCGCGATGGAGGGCCACCCGGACAACGTGGCCCCGTCCCTCTACGGCGGCCTCGTCATCTCCTGGAGCGGGCCCGACGGCTACCGCAGCGCCCCCGTGACCGTGCACGAGGACGTGGTGCCGGTGGTCGCGATCCCCGACTACGAGGTCCCCACCCGGCTCGCACGGTCCCTGGTGCCCGCGACCGTCCCGCACCACGACGCCTCGGTCAACGCCGGGCGCACGGCCCTGCTCGTCGAGGCCATGACCCGCCGCCCCGAGCTGCTGCTGCCGGCCACCGAGGACCGGCTGCACCAGCCGTACCGGGCCTCGGCGATGCCCCCGAGCGCCCGGCTCATGGCGGCCCTGCGGGACCGGGGGCTGCCCGCCATGATCTCCGGCGCCGGCCCGACGGTCCTGGTCCTGGCCGCGGGCCCGGCGCAGGCGGCGGCGACCGAGCGCGCCCTGACGGAGCTCACCCGGGCCGGCGCCGACGCCCCGGGAGTCTCCTGGCGTGTCCTGCGTCTGCGGGTCGACGGGCAGGGTGCTAAGCTGGAGAAGCACCCGCAGAAGATCCAGGGGTAGGAGACCGCGCCCGGCGCGGTGAGGACAGCGGGCATCATGAGGGGCGTCGCCCCGGGCGGATGCCCTCGATCTCTCGCCTCCACCGCTCCGATCCTCCGGTGATCCCCCGCCGGCACCTGCTTCCACGATGCCGACGGTGCACCGGCCCGCTCTCTGCGGACCGGGGCGCACCACGATCTGACGGGTGACACCATGTTCGCCCAGGCTGCCGCGCCCTGAAGTGCGCCCCGCCGCCGGCGGCCCGCGTGCGCGGCCCGCCGGGAACCCATCACGGTCCTGGACTCTGAGATCCACGGACCCCCCACCGAGGGAGAAGGACACTTCGTGACCGAGACCACCGACCTTTCCACGGGTACGGAAGAGACCACCACCGACACCAGGAACGCGGGCCTGTCCGCGCTCAAGCTGGCCCAGCTCCAGGCGCTCGCCTCCCAGCTCGGCATCACCGGCGCCCGCCGGATGCGCAAGAGCCTGCTGGTCGACGCGATCGCCGCCCACCAGCGTGGCGGCGCCGTGGCCGACCGCGACCGCGCGGTCGAGCAGAAGATCGCCCAGACGGTGGAGAAGACCGCCGGCCAGCAGTCCGCCGCTCCCGCCGAGCGTCCCGCGGAGGACTCCGGCCGGCCCGCCGCGGCGGGGCAGCCCGACGGCGAGCAGGGCGGCCAGGACGCCCCGCCGCAGCGGCGCACCCGCTCCCGCCGGGCCACCAGCACCGGCGTGGTGGCCCCCGCCGAGCAGGACGGCTCCACGCGTCCGGCCGAGGCCGGCGAGCCGAACGGCCAGTCCGCCCCCGAGCAGTCCACCCCCGAACAGTCCACCCCCGCGCAGTCCGGCGAGGACGCCTCCGGCTCGGAGGGTGAGGGCGGCCGCGGCCGCAGCCGCAACCGGCGCAACCGCAGCCGTGAGGACAACGGCGGCAACGGTCAGGAGAGCTCGCAGCGCGCCGAGGAGTCCCGTCCCGCGTCCGAGGGCCGTGACGAGGACCAGAAGCAGGACCGCAGCCGCAACCAGAACCGCGGCCAGGACAACCGTCAGGACAAGGGCGGCCAGGACAACCGGGGCCAGGACAACCGTCAGGACAAGGGCGGCCAGGACAAGAACGACGGCCGCGGCAAGGGCGGCAGGTCCCAGGAGTCGAAGGGCCAGGACAACCGCCAGGACAACCGGGGCCAGGACAAGAACGGTCAGGACAACCGCGGTCAGGACAACCGGGGCCAGGACAGGAACGGCCAGGACGGGGAGGGCGGCAGCCGGCGCAGCCGCCGCAACCGCAACCGCAACGACCGGGACCGGGACCGCAACGACCGCGCCGAGCGCAACGAGCGCCGCAACCGGCGGGGGCGCAGCTCCGGCCCCGAGGTGGACGACACGGAGTTCACCGAGGACGACGTGCTGCTGCCCGTGGCGGGCATCCTGGACGTGCTGGACAACTACGCGTTCGTGCGCACGTCCGGCTACCTGCCGGGCCCGAACGACGTCTACGTCAGCCTCGCCCAGGTCAAGAAGCACAACCTGCGCAAGGGTGACGCGGTGGTGGGCGCGATCCGTGCCCCGCGCGACGGCGAGCAGCAGAACAACACGCGGCAGAAGTTCAACGCCCTCGTCCAGCTGACCACGGTCAACGGCAAGAAGGCCGAGGACAACAGGGACCGCGTGGACTTCGGCAAGCTGATCCCGCTCTACCCGCAGGAGCGGCTGCGCCTGGAGACGGAGCCCAAGAAGATCGGGCCCCGCGTCGTCGACCTCGTCGCGCCCATCGGCAAGGGCCAGCGCGGCCTGATCGTCTCCCCGCCCAAGGCCGGCAAGACGCTGATGCTGCAGGCGATCGCCAACGCGATCACCACGAACAACCCCGAGGTCCACCTCATGATGGTGCTCGTCGACGAGCGCCCCGAGGAGGTCACGGACATGCAGCGCACCGTGAAGGGCGAGGTCATCGCCTCGACCTTCGACCGCCCGGCCGACGACCACACCACGGTCGCCGAGCTGGCGATCGAGCGGGCCAAGCGCCTGGTGGAGATGGGCATGGACGTGGTGGTCCTGCTGGACTCCATGACCCGCCTGGGCCGTGCGTACAACCTCTCGGCCCCCGCCTCCGGCCGCATCCTGTCCGGCGGCGTGGACTCCGCGGCCCTGTATCCGCCGAAGAAGTTCTTCGGCGCGGCCCGCAACATCGAGAACGGCGGCTCGCTGACCATCCTCGCGACCGCCCTGGTGGAGACCGGGTCCAAGATGGACGAGGTCATCTTCGAGGAGTTCAAGGGCACCGGCAACATGGAGCTGCGCCTGTCCCGTTCGCTCGCGGACAAGCGGATCTACCCGGCCGTGGACGTCAACTCCTCGGGCACCCGCCGTGAGGAGAACCTGCTCTCGCCCGACGAGATCAAGATCATGTGGAAGCTGCGCCGGGTGCTCTCCGGCCTGGACCAGCAGCAGGCGCTGGAGCTGCTCACGAACAAGCTGCGGGACACCCAGTCCAACACCGAGTTCCTGCTCCAGGTGCAGAAGACCACGCTGTCGGCCCGCTCCGAGAGCGACCGCTAGCGCACCCGCTGCCGCCGCGGCCCGCACCGGACACCCGGTCGGGGCCGCGGCGGCGTCGTCGTGTCCGGGCCCCGCGCCCGCGACCCGGCGCCGTCGTCCCCGCCGCCGTCGTCCCCGCCGCCCGAAGAAGGAGCGTCCCATGCCGGACCCGATCCAGTCCCTGCTCGACGAGCACGCCGAGCTGCAGCGCCAGCTCGCCGACCCCGCGGTGCACGCCGAGCCGGGCAGGGCCCGGAAGCTGGGACGCCGCTACGCCGAGCTCAACGGCATCGCCGAGACCCACCAGCGGGTGCGGCGTCTGGAGGAGGACCTCGGAGCCGCACGGGAGCTCGCCGACGAGGAGCCGGAGTTCGCCGAGGAGATCCCCGCGCTGGAGGAGCAGCTCACCGCGGCGCGGGAGCGGCTGCGCCGGCTGCTCGTGCCCCGCGACCCGGACGACGGGCGCAACGTCATCCTGGAGGTCAAGGCGGGGGAGGGCGGGGACGAGTCCGCGCTGTTCGCCGGGGACCTGCTGCGGATGTACCTCAAGTACGCGGAGGCCCGCGGCTGGAAGACCGAGTTCATCTCCACCAACGAGTCCGACCTCGGCGGCTACAAGGACGTCCAGGTGGCCATCAAGTCCACCGCCACGGACCCCGCCGAGGGCGTGTGGGCCCGCCTGAAGTACGAGGGCGGGGTGCACCGCGTCCAGCGGGTGCCCGTCACCGAGTCGCAGGGCCGGATCCACACCTCGGCGGCCGGGGTGCTGGTCTTCCCTGAGGTCGACGAGCCGGAGGAGGTGGAGATCAGCCAGAACGACCTGAAGATCGACGTCTACCGGTCCTCGGGCCCCGGCGGGCAGTCCGTGAACACCACCGACTCCGCGGTGCGCATCACCCACCTGCCCACGGGCATCGTGGTGGCCATGCAGAACGAGAAGTCGCAGCTGCAGAACCGCGAGGCCGCGATGCGGGTGCTGCGCGCCCGCATCCTGGCCCACCAGCAGGAGCAGGTCGACGCGGAGAACGCCGCGCAGCGCCGCTCCCAGGTGCGCACCATGGACCGCTCCGAGCGGATCCGCACCTACAACTTCCCGGAGAACCGGATCAACGACCACCGCACCGGGTACAAGGCCTACAACCTCGACCACGTGATGGCCGGGGACCTCGAACCGGTGGTGCGGTCCGCGATCGAGATGGACGAGCAGGCCCGGCTCGAGGCCATCGGCCGGCAGGACGGCTGAGGGCGGGGGCGCGGGCATGCACAGGTCGCTGGGCCAGGCGGTGCGCTGGGCGGAGCAGGTCCTCGCCGAGGCGGGGATCGACTCCGCCCGCACGGACGCGCTGCTGCTCGCGGGCCACCTGCTGGGCCTGTCCCGCGGGGAGGTCGAGGCACGCGCCATCATCGGCGGGGACGAACCGGAGGGCTACGCGGAGCTGGTCGCCGAACGGGCGCGCCGGGTCCCGCTGCAGCACCTCACCGGCGTCGCGCACTTCCGCTACCTGACGCTGTCCGTCGGGCCCGGTGTCTTCGTGCCCCGGCCCGAGACGGAGACCGTGGTGCAGACCGTCGTGGACGAGCTGCGGAGGCAGCTGGCCGCGGGGGTGCACCGTCCCCGGGTGGTCGACCTGGGCACGGGCTCCGGGGCGATCGCCGCCTCGGTCGCCCACGAGGTGCCGCAGGCCCGGGTGCACGCCGTGGAACTGTCCGAGAGCGCCCACGCCTGGGCCGCGCGGAACCTGCGCGGCACCCGCACCGAGCTCGTCCGTGGCGACCTGCGCACCGCCTTCCCCGAGCTCGAGGGCCGCTGCGACGTGGTGGTCTCCAACCCCCCGTACATCCCGGCCGACGCGCTCCCGCGGGAGCCGGAGGCGCGCGAGCACGACCCGGAGCTCGCCCTGTACAGCGGCGGCGAGGACGGCCTCGAGCTGCCGCGAACCGCGCTGGCCTCGGCCCTGCGGCTGCTGCGCCCGGGCGGGTTCTTCGTCATGGAGCACGCCGAGGTCCAGGCGGAGCCCGTCGCCCGCGCCTTCCGGGAGGCGGGCCTGGTGGACGTCGTGGGCCACCAGGACCTCACGGGACGGGACCGTGCCACCGCCGGACGGACCCCGGAGGCCGCCGCGCCGGCCCCGGACGGAACGGCCCCGGACGAGATGGGAGAATGACACCGTGAGCCACACCGTCTACGACTGCAGCAGCATCGCCCAGCGCACCGCCGGGCTCAAGCACGCCGCCCGGGCGCTGGCCGCGGACGCCTGCGTGGTGCTGCCCACCGACACCGTCTACGGCATCGGCGCCGACGCCTTCTCCGCCCGCGGCGTCGCGACCCTGCTCGCGGCGAAGGGCCGCTCACGGGCGATGCCCCCGCCCGTGCTCATCGCGCACGCCGGGGTGCTGGACGGGCTCGCGGACGAGGTGTCCGACGACGCCCGCGCGCTCGCCGCGGCCTTCTGGCCGGGCGGGCTGACCCTGATCCTGCATGCCCACCCGTCCCTGGGCTGGGACCTCGGCGAGACCCATGGCACCGTGGCCCTGCGCGTGCCCGACGACGAGCTGGCACAGGCCCTGCTCATCGAGAGCGGTCCGCTGGCCGTCTCCTCGGCGAACCGCACCGGCCACCCGGCCGCCCTGGACGCCGGGGCCGCGGTCGGGATGCTCGGGGAGGCCGTGGAGGTCTACCTCGACGACGGCCCGCGGCCCGCCGGCCGGCCCGGCACCCCGGAGGGCGACCCCGTGTCGTCCTCGATCGTCGACTGCACCGGGGAGACCCCGCTGCTCGTGCGCCACGGCGCCGTGAGCCTGGCCCGGCTGCGTGCCGTGGTGCCCGCGGTGACGCCGGCGGACGGGGACGAGGAGCTCGAGGGCGCTCCCGCGGCGGCTCCCGCCGATGCCGCGGACCGGCCCGAGGGCTCCGGCTCCCACGCGGTGAGCGAGATCGACCCGGAGGCCGGCCCCGGTCCGGAGGCGGCCCCGGCACCCGCCCCGGCGGACCGTCCGGCCGCACCCGCCCCGGCGGACCGTCCGGCCGCGCCCGCTCCGGCGCAGGCGGCCGCCGCGCAGGGCCTTGCGGCCTCGCTCGTGGCCCGCTCCGTGCCCGGGCCGGCGGTCCGCCCCGCGGTGGACCAGGACCGCACCCGGGCCCAGCACCCGGCCGCGCCCGGTCAGCCCCGGCCCCTGTCCGTCGACGAGGCCGCCCGGCTCGTGGCCCGGG
>NZ_LDNX01000049.1:0-2569 GCF_001027955.1 Kocuria sp. SM24M-10
GTGCGGTGGGGAGTCGGAGCGGTCGTCGTCCACGGGGTCCTCCAGAGGTCGTCGGTGCGGTCGGGTCGTCGGTGCGGTCGGGTCGTCGGTGCGGTCGGTCAGGGAAGGGGGTAGTGGCCGGTGACGTGCATCACCGTGGCGTAGCCGGCCACGGCCAGCACGGCCGAGAGCGGGACGAGCACCAGGATCATGGTGTCCACCCGGCGCAGGGCCGCCGGGGCGGCGGGGAACCGGGCCCGCACCAGCGGCACCAGCGTCCCGAGCAGCAGCAGGGCGAGCGGGACGAAGTAGCGGCCCTGCACACCGTTGACGATCCCGGACTCCACCGGGGCGAAGCTGAGGTAGAGCGTGCCGAAGATCGCCGCGACGTTGAGCAGCAGGACCCCCGCGAACCACGCCGTCAGCCGGCGCGACGCGACACCCCGCGGGCCGTGGAAGAACGCGGCGCCCGCGGCGACGAGCCAGCACACGGCGCCGATGAACGGTCCGTTGACGTTCTCCCCGAGCCCGTAGCCCATCTGGCTCACGAAGCTGGCCGCGTAGACCCAGTCCAGCGTCAGGATCGTCCGCGCCGCCACGCCCAGGACCGCCGAGGGCTCACCCAGGACGAAGGCCAGCTGGTCACCGGGCCGCACCGTGTGCCGCTCCGCCGCTCCGCGGAGCAGGCCCATGGCCTCGGCCGTCCCCGAGGCCAGCGACATCCACCACGCGAAGGCCCCGAAGGTCAGCACCAGGCACCCGCCGAGCAGCAGGGCGGCCGGGACCGGCCCTCCGCCGGCGAGGCGCGGCAGCGGGTACTTGCGCAGGGGGACCGCCAGCAGCAGCAACGACAGGATCACGTAGGTGGGCTTCATGAGCGGGAGGGCGGTCGCGCCCACGAGCAGGACCGCCAGCTCGGCCCGGGAGACCGGCTCCGGGGAGCGGTCCAGCACGGTGGCCCGCAGCACGAGGGCGGTGAACGTGAAGACGACGGCGTTGGTCACCGAGTCCGCGAAGATCACCGCCGACTGGTAGAGGGCGGTGGGCAGCAGCGCCACGCAGAAGCCCACCCAGAAGAACCGCGTGCGCCGCAGGGACCACAGCCCCACCGCGGCCACCGCCGTGTAGGACAGGACCTGCAGCATCCGCATCAGGGTCCAGGCGGCGCCCACGCCGAGGTCGGCCGCGGCGGCGAGCCGCGCCCCGAGTGCTGCGGGCAGGTAGGGAACCGGCGAGTACGCGGCCGTGTTCGGGAACCACGCCGTCACCGTCTCCCCGTTCAGGGGTTCGGCGAGCGCCTGCCGGCGGGCCTCGGACGGGACGAACAGCGGGTCCGATCGGTGCTCCGTGGATCCCGGCGGCCCGCCGAAGCCTCCGATGAAGCGGGTCGCGCTGGCGGGCGCCTCGCCGCCGTAGACGGGGTAGGGCCCGTCGTCGGGCAGCCGCTCGGGGGCAAGACCTCCCGCGGCGACCTGGAACGCGCGGTGGAAGTGGGCGCCCTCGTCCGGGCCCCAGGCCACCGGCACCATGAGGGCGAAGACGGCGCCGAACAGCACGGACAGCCCGGCGAACAGCGCCACCACGGTGCGGGGCCGCAGCACGGACCGCACGACGTCCTCGGGCGGGAGATCGGGCGGGAGGCCGGGCGCTCGGGCGGCGGCGACCACGAGGTCAGTCCTCCGGGATGAGCGGGGCCGGGCCGAACCGGCGGTTGGCGAGCACGGGCACGGTCCGGCGCACCTCGTCGATGCGCTCCGCGGTGACGTCGGCGGTGAGCACCGCCTCCTCCTCCCCGGCCTCGGCCACGACCACGCCGAGCGGGTCCAGGACGGCGGAGCGGCCGACCGTGTGCTCGGCGCAGGTGTCCGCGGCCGCCACCCAGACCGTGTTCTCGATGGCGCGGGCCTTGAGCAGCGCCTGCCAGTGGTCCACCTTGTGCTCCCCGGCGAACCAGGCGGCGGGCACGGTCAGCAGCTGCGCCCCGGCGTCGACCACGGCACGGCAGATCTCGGGGAAGCGCAGGTCGTAGCAGGTGATCATGCCCACCGAGAGCTCACCGATCCGCACCACCGTCACGCCCTTGTCACCCGGCCGGATCCGGTCGGACTCCCGGTGGCTGAACGCGTCGTAGAGGTGGAGCTTGCGGTACGTGCCGAGGATCGCCCCCTGTCCGTCCACGGCCACGAGCGTGTTGTAGGGCCGGCCGTCGGCGGAGGCCTCGTAGCCGCCGGCGATCACGGCCACGCCCGTCCGCGCGGCCAGGAAGGACAGCTGCTGGACGAAGCCGGACCACCCGCGCAGCACCAGCTCCTCGAACCGCTCCCCGATGAGCCGCTCGGAGAACATGGCCTCCTCGGGGAACACGACGAGCTCCGCGCCGGCGGCGGCGGCCTCACCGGCCATCCGGCGCATGGTCTGCAGGTTCTCGGCCGTGTCCGCGGTGGGCGCGAACTGTCCGACGGCGATCTTCACGGTCTCTCCTCGGTGCGGCGGCGGGTCCGGGGCGCCCCGGCGCGGTGCGCCGGCGGCGCCGCTGCGCCCACTGTATCCGCCGCCGCGCGCGGGCGGGACCGCCCGGTCCCGCCCGCGC
>NZ_LDNX01000005.1:0-14802 GCF_001027955.1 Kocuria sp. SM24M-10
TAGTGCTCCCGGCCGGGTGCCGCCCCCCGCACGGGCGGCACCCGGCCCGGGGCGGCCGGGATTTCGCGGCCGGCGCACCGGCGGCCGCGGGGCGCGGGCTAAAATCGCCGGAGCACCCGCGCGCGTCGCTCCGGCGCGCCGAACCAGCGAGCCGTCGTGCCCGGCGGACAGAGAGGTCTCCCCGTGAGCATCCGCATCGAACACCTCACCGACCGCCGGCCGCACGTGTCGGCCGACGAGCTGCTGGCGGGGTTCCGCCCGTCCGAGCGCTTCGGCGAGGTCTCGTTCGACACCTACCGCCCCGATCCCCAGCAGCCGTCCCAGGCGGAGGCCGTGCGGGAGCTGCGCGCCTTCGCGGACTCCGTGGGACGGGCCGGCTCCGGCGGCGGGTTCTTCGCCAAGCTCTTCGGCGGCGGCCCCCGCCCCGCCGACGTCCGCACGGGGATCTACCTGGACGGCGGCTTCGGCGTGGGCAAGACCCACCTCCTCGCCTCCCTGTGGCACGCCGTGCCCGGCCCCAAGGCCTTCGGCACCTTCGTGGAGTACACCAACCTGGTGGGCGCGCTGACCTTCCGCAAGGCCGTCGACGCCCTGAGCACCTACCAGCTGGTGTGCATCGACGAGTTCGAGCTCGACGACCCCGGGGACACCGTGCTGATGTCCCGCCTGATGCGCGAGCTCGCCGACGCCGGCGTCCGGATCGCCGCGACGTCCAACACGCTCCCGGGCTCACTCGGCGAGGGCCGCTTCGCCGCCCAGGACTTCCAGCGGGAGATCCAGGTGCTGGCCGACCAGTTCGAGGTCGTGCGCATCGACGGTGAGGACTTCCGGCACCGCGGCCTGCCGCAGGCTCCGGCGCCGCTGTCCGGCGGCGAGCTCGAGCGCGCCGTCGAGGAGCGGTTCTCGGGCCGGGTGGTGGCCGCGGACGCGTTCGCCGACCTGATCGAGCACCTCTCCGACGTCCACCCCTCCCGTTACCGCAAGCTCCTGGAGGGGATCGACGCGATCGTGTGGCAGGACGTGCACACGATCGAGCAGCAGGCCGTGGCCCTGCGCTTCGTCGTGCTCGCCGACCGGCTCTACGACAAGAACCTGCCGATCATCGCCTCCGGCCGGCCCTTCGACGAGGTGTTCACGGCCGAGATGATGGCCGGCGGCTACCAGAAGAAGTACTACCGGGCGGTCTCGCGGCTCACCGCCCTGGCCCGGGAGGGGATCCTGGGGGACGTCTCCACGGTCTGAGGCCACCGCCCGGGTGCACGGCCCGGGCGCACCCTCCGCGCCCGCTCCGCCGCCGTCCCCGGACGGGCCGGCGGGGCGGGCGCCGTCGTCGGGGGCCCGCAGGGGCACCGCCCAGGAGGCGGCACGACGACGAGGGCCCCGGCTGAGATGATCTCAGCCGGGGCCCTCGTCGGTGCTCGTGCGCGATACTGGGTTCGAACCAGTGACCTCTTCGGTGTGAACGAAGCGCGCTACCACTGCGCCAATCGCGCTCACTGCTCGAAAACCATAACCCACAACCGGGCCGTGGGCCAATTCGCCCGTCCGGCCGCGCCGCCGGCCGCCGATTTGGCGATCCGGAAAACCGTCCCGTACAGTCTCTGCCTGTCAGGAACACCGACGGGTTCCGGCGAACGGACGGGCCGCGAGGCCGGGACGCTCCAGGACTCCGCCGGATGTCGACGCACCGGACCGGCGGGAACGCCGGGCACGGGGCTGTGATAGAGTTCCACACCGGAAGATCGAGAGATCCCCGGAAAGACATGCGGACGTAGCTCAGCTGGTAGAGCACCACCTTGCCATGGTGGATGTCGCGGGTTCGACTCCCGTCGTCCGCTCGCAGGAATCGGCATGTCCCATGCCGTGACCGACGGCCCTGTCCGTGAGGACGAGGCCCCGGTGGGGTGGCCGAGTGGTTAGGCAGCGGCCTGCAAAGCCGTCTACGCGGGTTCGAATCCCGTCTCCACCTCGGTGCACGACCCACCATGCTTGACGGCCTCCCCGGAGGTCGCCGGTCAAGCGCGATTGGCGCAGCGGTAGCGCGCTTCCCTGACACGGAAGAGGTCACTGGTTCGATCCCAGTATCGCGCACCACCCGAAGGCCCCGGCTCCCCGAGCCGGGGCCTTCGTCGTGCCCGGCGGGCCCCGGGCGTCCCGTGTCCGAGGCGGTCGGTAGCCTGCGGCCCAGGACCCGGAGCACCGGGGACCCGCCCGGTCGAGCCGGGGACCCGACGGAGAGGCGACGAGCAGCGTGACACAGCCCAGGCTGGCGGAACAGACCGAGTACGGACGGATGTACGCGAGGTCCATCTCCGAGCAGGCCACCGTCCCCTCCATCACCACCGTGCTCTCCCGTGCCGCCACCGACCTGGACGGCTGGTACGGCTACTCCGCCGCGCAGGCGGCCGTGCAGGACGACCGGCTACGGGCGGCCCTGGGCTCGCCCGCCCAGCTGCGCGCCGTCGTGCGGGACGCCGCCAAGGCCGCCCAGCGGCACCGGGACGACGCCGCGGCCCGCGGGGACCGGGTGCACACCTACGCCGAGCAGATCGCCCTGCGCGCCCTCGGGAAGCCCCACCGGGCCGCGGAGGCGCGGGCCACCCTGGCCGAGCACGGCGAGGAGCGCTTCGCCTCCCGCTTCGACGAGTGGTGGGACCTCTACGCGCCCGAGCCCCTCGCCGTGGAGGTCACCGTCTGGAACTCCACCGTCGGCTACGCCGGCACCCTCGACCTCGTCGCCCGGATCGCGGGCAAGGTCTGCCTGATCGACTACAAGACGAAGGGCACGGACCGGGACGGGCGCGTGAAGTCCCTGGACGCCAAGGTCGTCACCCAGCTCGTGGCCGGGCTCAAGGCCGAGGAGTCCCTCGTGGACGCCGAGGCCGGCACCTGGGAGCCCTGGGCCTACGGCGGCGCGGACCTGCTGCTGGGGGTCGCGATCGGGGAGACGGAGGTCGTGCCCGTGCAGGCCGTGCCGGCGGTGCTCGAGCAGCACTGGTACAAGTTCTGCGCCCTGCACCGGCTGTGGACCCAGGAGACCGCCCTGGCCGCGGCCGGCCCCGCCCTGCGCCCCGTGCCGCCGCCCCCGCCGCCGGAGCAGCCCTAGGACCTCCGGAACGGGTCCGCGCCCCGCGCCCCGCGGGCGGCCCGTAGACTTGTCGGGTCGAGAGCGAGGTTGCCCCATGCCCATCCTGCCCATCCGCACCATCGGCGATCCCGTCCTGCGCACCCGCGCGTCGGAGGTCACGCAGTACGACGACGCGCTGCGCCGGCTCGTCGCCGACATGACCGAGACGATGCTCGACGTCGGCGGCGTCGGCCTCGCCGCTCCCCAGGTGGGGATCGGGCTGCGCCTGTTCACCTGGGCGGTCGAGGGCAGCGCCGGACACGTGGTCAACCCGGTCCTGGAGGTGGGCGACGCGCCGCAGGAGGGCGGCGAGGGCTGCCTCTCCGTGCCCGGTCTCGGCTTCGACACCCCGCGCCGCGACTGGGCCCGGGTCACCGGCACGGACCAGGACGGCCGGCCGGTCACCGTCGAGGGCACCGGTCTGCTCGCGCGCTGCCTGCAGCACGAGACCGACCACTTGGACGGGCGGCTGTACGTCGACCGCCTCGTGGGCGCCGCCCGGAAGGAGGCGCTGCGGGCCATCCGCGCCGCCGACTACGACGGGGTGGTCCACGGCGTGGCCGGGCAGCGGGCCGCGACCGTGGGCTCCTCCTTCGGCAGCGGCACCGGCAGCGCTTTCGGCTCCGCCCGCGGCTGAGTCCACCCCCGTCCCCACCCGTCTGGAGAGCAGTGAAGATCCTCTACGCCGGCACGCCGTCCGTCGCCGTGCCGCCCCTGGCCCACCTGGCCGACCGGTCCGACGTCGAGATCCTCGCCGTCCTGACCCGCACCGACGCCCCCGTGGGCCGCAAGAAGGTGCTCACGCCCTCGCCCGTGGCGCAGGAGGCGCAGCGGCGGGGCCTTCCCGTGCTCAAGGCCAACCGGATCGACGCGGAGCTGACCGAGCGGATCCGGGACCTGGGCGCCGACGTGGCCGCGGTGGTCGCCTACGGCGCGCTGGTGCCCCAGGCCGCGCTCGACGCCCTGCCGCACGGCTGGCTCAACCTGCACTTCTCCCTGCTCCCGCAGTGGCGGGGCGCCGCCCCCGTGCAGCGGGCGCTGATGGCCGGGGACACGGTGGTGGGCGCCAGCACGTTCCTGCTGGAGGCCGGGCTGGACACCGGCCCGGTGGTGGGGACGATGACCGACGAGGTCCGCCCCGAGGACACCGCCGGCACGGTCCTGGAGCGGCTCTCCCGCACGGCCGCGCCCCTGCTGGCCGACTCGCTGCGCGCGGTGGTCGAGGGCACGGCCCGGCCCGCCGCCCAGCGGGGCGACGTCTCGCTGGCGCCCAAGCTCACCGCGCAGGACGGGCGGGTCCGCTGGGCGGACCCCGCCCTGGCCGTGGTCCGCCGGGTCCGCGGGACGACGCCGGAGCCCGGGGCCTGGACCCAGCTCGACGGCCGCCGGATCAAGCTAGAGGGCGTCGCCGCCCGCCCCGAGGTCCGGGACCTCGCGCCGGGGGAGTGCGCGCTGCGCGGCGGCGCCGTGCTCGTGGGCACCGGCTCGGGCGCGGTGCAGCTGGGCACGGTGCAGCCCGCCGGGAAGAAGACCATGGACGCCGCCGCCTGGGCGCGGGGCCACAACACGGAGGACAGGGTGGTGTTCGAGTGAGCGAGCGCGAGAGCCGGGGGCGCGACGACCGCCGCCGCGACCGCCAGGACGACCGCCAGGACGAGCGCCAGGACGAGCGCCGGGGCGGCCGGGACCGGCGCCCGGGGGGTGAGCGGCGCAACGCCCGGGGCCACGAGCGCAACCGGCGCCCCCGGACCGAGCGGACGTTCTCCTCCGCCGCGCCGGCGGCCCGGACCCGGCGGGCCGACCCGGCCCGGCTGGCCGCGTTCGAGACGCTGCGGGCGGTCTCCGAGGAGGGCGCCTACGGCAACCTCGTGCTCCCGAAGGCCGTGCGGGCCCACCGGCTCGACCGGCGCGACGCCGGTTTCGCCACCGAGCTGGCCTACGGGGCGCTGCGCTGGCAGGGGACCTGGGACGCGGTGCTGAGCCGGTGCGTGGACCGGCCGCTGGCCGACCTCGACGGCGCGGTGCTCGACGCCCTGCGCCTGGGCGTGCACCAGCTGCTGGCGATGCGGGTGCCCGACCACGCCGCCCTCGACCAGACGGTCGGGCTGGTGCGGGCCGTGGTGGGCGCCGGGCCCGGGTCCCTCGTCAACGCGGTGCTGCGCAAGGTCGCCGCCCGGGACCTCCCCGCGTGGATCGCCGAGCTGAGCGAGGACGCCGCCGACGGGACCGCGCGGCTGGGCCTGGCCCACGCCCACCCGGCGTGGCAGGTCCGCGCGCTGCGCCAGGCCCTGGTGGCCCACGGCCGGTCCGGCACCGAGCTCGAGGCCCTGCTCGCGGCGGACAACGAGGCCCCCGTGGTCAACCTCGTGGCCCTGCCCGGCCTCGGCGAACTGACCGAGGCCCTCGAGGCCGGCGCGCAGAAGGGCGCGCTCGTGCCCGGCTCCGCGCTCAGCAGCGGCGGCGACCTGCACCGGCTCTCCTCCGTGCGCGCGGGCGGGGTCCGGGTCCAGGACGCCGGCTCCCAGCTGGTCGCCCGGGCCCTGGCCGCGGCCGGCGGCGGGAGCGCCGGGGCCGGGGACGGCCGGGGCGAGCGCTGGCTCGACCTGTGCGCCGGTCCCGGCGGCAAGGCCGCGCTGCTGGCCGCCCTGGCCGCCGAGCGCGGCGCGCACCTGACGGCCAACGAGGTGGCCCCGCACCGGGCCGAGCTGGTCCGCCAGGCCCTGCGGCCCGTGCCCGGGCACGCGTGGTCGGTGCGCACCGGGGACGGCCGGGCCGCCGGCGAGCTGCTCGGGGGCCGCCCCGCGGAGGAGGCCGGCTACGACCGGGTGCTCGTCGACGCCCCCTGCACCGGACTCGGGGCGCTGCGCCGGCGGCCGGAGTCCCGCTGGCGCCGCACCCCGCGGGACCTGGCCGAGCTGGGGCCGCTGCAGCGGGAGCTGCTGGAGGCCGCCCTCGACGTCACACGCCCCGGGGGCACGGTCGCCTACGCCACGTGCTCCCCGCACGCGGCCGAGACCCTCGCGGTGGTCCAGGACGTGCTGGGCCGCCGGGAGGACGTGGAGCTCCTCGACGCCCTCGGTCCGGCCCGCGACGCCGCCCTGCCCGGGGCCCTCGAGGGGGACCGGGACCCGTCCCGCCCCTGGGAGGGCGCCGCGGGACCGGCGACCGTCCAGCTGTGGCCGCACGTGCACGGCACCGACGCCATGTTCCTGGCCCTGCTGCGCAAGCGCTGAGCCCCCCGAACCCCCGACCACCCAGGAGTCCTCCGTGCCCCAGCCCTGCATCCACCCCTCGATCCTCTCCGCCGACTTCGTCAACCTCGAGGCCGAGCTGGCGCGGATCGCCACCGCCGACGCCGTGCACGTGGACGTCATGGACAACCACTTCGTCCCCAACCTCACCCTCGGGCTGCCCGTGGTGGAGCGGCTGCTGGCCGTCAGCCCGGTCCCGCTGGACGTGCACCTGATGATCGAGGACGCCGACCGCTGGGCCACCGGCTACGCCGAGCTCGGCTGCGAGTCGGTCACCTTCCACGCGGAGGCCGCGCGCGCCCCGCTGAAGCTGGCCCGGGAGCTGCGGGCCCACGGTGCGCGGGCCGGGATGGCCCTGCGCCCGGCGACCCCCGTGGAGCCCTACCTCGACCTGCTCCCGGAGCTGGACATGCTCCTCGTCATGACGGTGGAGCCCGGCTTCGGCGGGCAGGCCTTCCTGGACGTGATGCTGCCGAAGATCCGCCGGGCGGCCGAGGCGATCCGTGCCGGCGGGGGGCGGGTGGCCCTGCAGGTGGACGGCGGGATCACGGAGGAGACGATCCTGCGCGCCGCCGAGGCCGGGGCCGACACCTTCGTGGCCGGCTCCGCCGTCTACGGGGCGGGGGACCCCGAGGCGGCGATCACGGCGCTGCGCAGTGCCGCCCACGACGCCCGCTCCTGAGCGGGGACCCGCCGCCCGGTGCTGCCGGCCCGGCGGGGCTGTGCCATAATCGGGCTCAAGAACAACGTGTTCCGGGGTCGGTGCAAGTCCGAACCGGCGGTCACAGTCCGCGAACCGTGCGGCGCCCCAGCGGGGCGGGCACGGCCGAACCGGTGGAACTCCGGTACCGACAGTCACAGTCTGGATGGAAGGCAACACGTTCGACGGCCCTCGCGGCGCGCCCTGCCGGCCCGCCGCGTTGCCGGTCGCGGCCGCACGGGCCCGGCCGGCGGCACCGTCGTCCTGCCCCCGGAGCCGACCCGGGAAAGGACGACGCGAATGGACCCGCAGCACCGGCCCGGCGGAGACGCCGAACGGTCGATCATGCGGACCGCCCTGCACGCGGCGGCGCGCGGCCCGCGCGGGGCCAACCCCCTCGTGGGAGCCGTCCTCGCCGACGCCGCGGGCCGGATCCTGCACGTCGGCCACCACCGCGGGGCCGGCACCGTCCACGCCGAGGTCGACGCCCTGCAGCAGGCCGCCTCCGCCGGCACGGACCTGCGCGGCACTACCATGTACGTCACCCTCGAGCCCTGCAACCACTGGGGCCGCACCGGCCCGTGCGCCGACGCCATCGTGGAGGCGGGCGTGCCCCGGGTGGTCTTCGGGGCCCCCGACCGGACCTCCGCCGCCGCGGGCGGGGCCGCCACCCTGCGCGCGGCCGGGCTGCAGGTGCGCTCCGGCGTGCTCGCCGAGGAGGCCGAACGGCTCAACGACCGCTGGGGCGAGACGATGCGCGCCCAACGGCCGTTCGTCACCCTCAAGGTCGCCCAGACCCTCGACGCCCGGATCGCCGCGGCGGACGGGACCAGCCAGTGGATCACCTCCGCCTCGGCGCGCGAGCACGGCCACGACCTGCGCGCCCGCGCCGACGCCGTGCTCGTGGGCACCGGCACGGTCCTGGCCGACGACCCGCGGCTCACCGCCCGGACCGGCGACGGCGCCGCCGTGCCGCGGCAGCCGCTGCGCGCGGCCATGGGGCTGCGCGCCGTGCCGGCCGGCGCGGCGATCCGCGGCAGCGACGGCCGGTTCCGCCACCTGGTCACCCACGACCCCCACGCCGCCCTGGCCGAGCTCTACGACGCCGGGGTCCGCCACGTCCTCATCGAGGGCGGCGCCACGGTCGCCGCGGGCTTCCTGCGCGCCGGCCTCGTCGACGAGATCAGCCTCTACCAGGCGCCGCTGCTGCTGGGCGCCGGGCGGCCCGCGTTCGCCGAGCAGGGCATCGGCACCCTCGCCGACGCCTCCCGGTGGCGGCTGGACCCCACCGGCGGGGGACCGGTGCAGCAGCTGGGCCCGGACCTGTGGATCCACCTGCGGCCCGCCCCCGCGGACTGACCGCACCGAACAGACCTCACCGACCGCACCCAGAGAGACAGAGGACAAGCCGCATGTTCACAGGAATCGTCGCCGGGCAGGGCACCGTGCGCTCGGTCGAGCCCCGCCCGGACGGCAGGAGCGCCCGCCTCCTCGTGGATGCGGGCCCGCTCGTCGCCGACCTGCCGCACGGCGGCTCCCTCGCCGTCAACGGCGTGTGCCTGACGGCCACGCGCACCGAGGACATCGGCGCCGGGCAGTTCCTGGCCGACGTCATCGGCGAGACGCTGGTGCGCACCACCCTCGGGGCGCTGGCCCCCGGCGACACCGTGAACCTGGAACGGTGCGTGCCCGCCGGCGGGCGCCTGGACGGCCACGTGGTCCAGGGCCACGTCGACGGCACCGGCACCGTCGTCGCCCGGGAGGACCTGGGGGAGTGGGAACGGGTGCGCATCGCGGTGCCCGGGGAGCTCGCCCCCTTCGTCGCGGAGAAGGGCTCGGTCGCCGTGGACGGGGTGTCCCTGACCGTCACGGCGGTCAGCGCCCCCGGCGCTACCGAGCCCTGGTTCGAGATCGGGCTCATCCCCGCCACCCTGGCCGAGACCACGCTGGGACGGCGCCCCGCCGGGGCGTCCGTCAACCTCGAGGTCGACGTCCTCGCGAAGTACGCCCAGCGGCTGCTGGCCTTCGCCCGCACCGACAGCACCCCGGCGCCGGAGGCCGGGCCCACCGCAGGAGAAGGAGCATGATGCGCACCAGCAGCACCCGGACGGACACGGGCCCCGGCGCGGGCGGGGCGGGCGAGCCGATCCGCCTGGACGCCGTGCGCACGGCGGTCGAGGCGATGGCGCAGGGCCGGCCGGTGGTCGTCGTGGACGACGCCGACCGGGAGAACGAGGGCGACATCGTCTTCGCGGCCCAGCACGCCACCGCCGAGCTCATGGGCTTCACCATCCGGCACACCTCCGGCGTCGTGTGCGTGCCGATGACGGGGGAGCGGGCGGACGCGCTGCGCCTGCCGCCCATGGTCGCCGTCAACGAGGACTCCAAGGGCACCGCCTACACGGTCACCTGCGACGCCCGCCACGGCGTGAGCACCGGCATCAGCGCCGCGGACCGGGCGCTCACCGCCCGGGTCCTCGCCGACAGGTCCGCCGGCGCGGAGGACCTGACCCGGCCCGGGCACGTCCTGCCGCTGCGTGCCGCCGACGGAGGCGTCGCGGTCCGCCGCGGGCACACCGAGGCCGCCGTCGAGCTGTGCGTCCTCGCGGGCCTGGAACCGGTGGGGGTCATCGCGGAGCTCGTGCACGACGAGGGGGAGCTGATGCGGCTGCCGGCCCTGCGGGCCTTCGCCGACCGGCACGGCATCCCGCTGGTGAGCATCGAGGACCTGGCGGAGCAGCTGCGCGGGGACCGCCGATGACGCCGGACGCCCCGCTGGTGAGCTCCGAGCCCGTGGTCGTGCCCACCCCCGAGGGGCGGTTCGAGGTCGTGGGCTGGCAGGTGCCCGGCCGGTCCGGGGACCCGGCCGCCGAGCACCTCAGCCTCACCGCCCCGTCCTCGGAGCGGGTGCCGGTGGGCCAGCCCCCGCTCGTGCGGCTGCACTCCGAGTGCCTCACCGGGGACGTCTTCGGCTCCTACCGGTGCGACTGCGGCCCGCAGCTGCACCTGGCCCTGCGCCGGATCGCCGACGACGGCGGCACCCTGCTGTACCTGCGCAACCACGAGGGCCGCGGGATCGGCCTGGTGAACAAGCTGCGGGCCTACAAGCTCCAGGACGGCGGGGCGGACACCGTGGAGGCCAACGAGCTGCTCGGCCTGCCCGCCGACGCGCGGGACTACACCGCCGCCGCCGCCATCCTGCACCGCCTGGGCCTGTCGCGGATCCGGCTGCTCAGCAACAACCCCGCCAAGGCGGAGCGGCTGGCCGAGCTGGGCATCGACGTCGTCGCGATGGTGCCCAACGAGGTCCCGGCCCGCCCCGAGAACCACGACTACCTCGCGACCAAGCGGGACCGCATGCACCACCGCCTGCGCCACGTCGACGACACCACCGCACACCCCGAGGCGCCGGCGCACGCCGGCGACCGCACGAACAGCACAGGAGACCTCACCCCATGAGCGGACACGGAGCCCCCGACATCGACCTGAGCGCCGCCGACGCGAGCGGACTGCGCGTCGCCGTCGTCGCCTCCAGCTGGCACACGGTGATCATGGACGGGCTGCTCGACGGCGCCCGCCGCGCGCTCGCCGACGCCGGCGTGACCGACGCGGCGGTCGTGCGCGTGCCCGGCAGCTTCGAGCTGCCGGTCGCCGCCGCCCGCCTGGCGCCCGGGCTGGACGCCGTGGTGGCCCTGGGCGTGGTCGTGCGCGGGGGCACCCCGCACTTCGACTACGTCTGCTCCGCCGCCACCCAGGGCCTCACGGACGTCTCGGTGCGCACCGGCGTGCCGGTCGGCTTCGGCGTGCTGACCTGCGACACCGAGCAGCAGGGCCTCGACCGCGCCGGCCTGGAGGGCTCCCAGGAGGACAAGGGCTACGAGGCGACGGCCGCCGCGGTGCAGACCGCCCTGCTGCTGCGCTCGCTCGGCGTCTGAGCCCCCGCGCCCCCGGACCGGCCGAGCGCGGCCGGTCCGGGGGGAGCCCGCGGACCCATTACCCTGGTAGTCGTGAAAACCTTCGAGACCCTCTTCGCCGAGATCAGCGACAAAGCCGTGACCCGACCGGAAGGCTCCGGCACGGTCCGGGAGCTGGACACCGGCGTGCACGGGATCGGCAAGAAGGTCGTCGAGGAGGCCGCCGAGGTCTGGATGGCGTGCGAGTACGAGACCTCCGAGCAGGCCGCGGAGGAGATCTCCCAGCTGCTCTACCACCTGCAGGTCATGATGGTCGCCAAGGGCCTGACGCTCGAGGACGTCTACCGCCACCTCTGAGCGCCCCCGCCCCCGTCCCACCGAAGCCGAGAAGGATCCCCCATGCTGCGTGTCGCAGTGCCCAACAAGGGCGCCCTGTCCGAAGCCGCCGTCACCATGCTCAAGGAGGCCGGCTACCGGCAGCGCCGGGACTCCCGCGAGCTGGTGCTCGTGGACCCCGAGGCCAACATCGAGTTCTTCTACCTGCGCCCGCGCGACATCGCGGTGTACGTGGGCGGAGGCACCCTCGACGTCGGGATCACCGGCCGCGACCTGCTGCTGGACTCCGGCGCGCACGCGGACGAGGACCTGGCCCTGGACTTCGCCCGCTCCACCTTCCGCTTCGCCGGCCCCGCCGGCCGGTACTCCTCGATCGCCGAGCTGGCCGGCCGGCGCATCGCCACCAGCTACGACGGCCTGCTGCGGGACTACCTGGCCGAGCGGGGCGTGGACGCCTCGGTGGTGCGCCTGGACGGGGCGGTGGAGTCCTCCATCCGGCTGGGCGTGGCCGACGCGATCGCCGACGTGGTGGAGACCGGCAACACGCTGCGGGCCGCGGGGCTGCAGGTGTTCGGGGAGCCGATCATGACCTCCGAGGCGCTGCTGATCCGCAGCCGCCGGGCCGAGGAGCCCGAGGGCCTGTCCGTGCTCCGCCGCCGCCTGCAGGGCGTGCTCGTGGCCCGGCAGTACGTGATGATGGACTACGACGTCGCCGAGGAGCTCGTCGAGGCCGCCACCCAGATCACCCCCGGCATGGAGGGCCCCACCATCTCCCGGCTCGGGCGCGGCAACGCGTGGGCGGTGCGCGCCATGGTCCCGAAGTCGGAGACCAACAAGGTGATGGACGCCCTCTACGACGTCGGCGCGCGCGCCATCCTGGTCTCCCCGATCCAGGCCGCCCGCATCTGAGCCCTTCCCACCCCACCGCAGCCGAGGAGGTCCCGCCCGTGGGCGTTGCCGTACGTGTCATCCCGTGCCTGGACGTCGACGCCGGTCGCGTCGTCAAGGGCGTGAACTTCGAGAACCTGCGCGACGCCGGGGACCCGGTCGAGCTGGCCAAGCGCTACAACCAGGCCGGCGCCGACGAGCTGACGTTCCTCGACGTCACGGCGTCCTCGGCCGCCCGCGCCACGACCTTCGACGTGGTCTCCCGCACCGCCGAGGAGGTCTTCATCCCGCTCACGGTGGGCGGCGGCGTGCGCGCGGTCGCCGACGTCGACCGGCTGCTGCGCTGCGGGGCGGACAAGGCGTCGATCAACACCGCGGCGGTGGCCCGGCCCGGGGTGATCGACGAGATCACCGGGCACTTCGGCAGCCAGGTGCTGGTGCTCTCCCTCGACGCCCGCCGCACGGGCAACACCCCCTCCGGCTTCGAGGTCACCACCCACGGCGGGCGCACCCTCACGGGCCTGGACGCCCTCGAGTGGGCACGGGAGGCCGAGGACCGCGGGGTGGGCGAGATCCTGCTCAACTCCATGGACGCCGACGGCACCCAGGAGGGCTTCGACCTGGAGATGATCCGCGCCGTGCGCGCCCGGGTGCACGTGCCGCTCATCGCCTCGGGTGGGGCCGGTGCCCCGGAGCACTTCCCGCCGGCCGTGGCGGCCGGCGCCGACGCCGTGCTGGCGGCCTCGATCTTCCACTTCGGGCCGGTGCACGCCATCGCCGAGGTCAAGGACGCCCTGCGCTCGGCAGGCCACGAGGTCCGCTGAACGACTCCGCCCTCCCCGCGCCGAGGTCGCAGCCGTCGGCCACCGGAGCGGCGTCCGTCGCCGCCGTGCGCCACCTCGCGGGCGGCAGGGGTGCCCGTAGCCGTGGGCCGGTGGTCGGGCGTAGAGTCGTCAGTGAGCTGACGACAGTCGCTCGACAGGCCGATCGCGAAGGAGTCCACCGTGGGACTGAACAGCATCATCAAGAGCTTCACCGGGCGGGGAGCCGGGGGCACCGCCGGACGGGGCGCCGGAGGCCGCCGGGCCACCCGCGGCATGAACGCCGCCGGGCAGGCCGGTGCCGGCCGGAACACCGGGCGCGGCCTCGGAGGCCGGCTGAGGGGTCTGCTCAACCGCCGCTGACCGCCGCCGGGCGCGGCCGGTCACCGTCGACCGCCGCGCCGACCGAGCCGGGCACCCAGCGGGTGCCCGGCTCAGCGCGTGTCCCGGCAGGTCCCGTCGAGCCAGTCCCGCACCGGTGCGAGCGCCTCGTCGAGGGCCTCGCCGTCGAACCGGGCGTCCGGGTCCTCCGCCAGCTCCTCCCCGTAGGAGTCCACGAGCAGCTGCACCCGGGCGTGGTCCGCCGCGAGCTCCGGGGGAGCCGCCGCCAGCATGCCGGCGACCTGGTCCTCCACGGCATGCACCTGCTCGGTGGTCGGTCCGCCGGAGAGACTGGCCGGCAGCAGGGCGAGCGCCACGAGGTCCTCGGCCACCGCGGCGCACGCCTCGCCCCGGCCGGGGTAGGCGCCCCACGGCCCGGAGGCGGCCGTGGCGGAGGGCGCCGAGGGGGACGCCATGGCCGTGGGCGCCGCGGCGGACGGCACCGGGCTCCCGGGCGGGTCCGGGGTCGGACCGGGGCCCGCGCACCCGGTCAGGAGCAGGCCGCTGAGGGCCGCCGCCGCGCCGCGCCGCGCTGTCCTGGCATCCATCGTCGTCGGTGTCCTGCCCGTCGTGCCCATCCGGTTCTCCGCCCCACCATAGGCCCTGGCGCCCCGTGGCGGGAGACGGAGGACACGGCGGGGCACAGCCCATATCCTGGGTGACGGGCGACCGGGAGGAGGGGCACGTGCGAGTCGTCGTCGTCGCGGCCCGGGTCTCGGCCCTGGTGGTCGCGATCTGGGCCCTGGTCTCCCGCGCCGACTGCGCCTTCGTGACCCGCACCTGTCTCGGCTCCAACCTGTTCAGCTACTTCACCGTGCACAGCGCCTTCCTGCTGATCCTGGCGCTGCTGCTGGCGGTGCTGCACACCGCCACCGGGCGCCCGGAGCAGGGCTGGCTGACGGGCCTGCGCGCCCTGGCCACCACCTACACGACGGTCTCGGGCGCGGTGTTCGCGGTGCTGCTCGCCAACGCCGAGCTGTTCGGGCACCTCTTCCTCGTCCCGCGGTCCTCCCAGGTGCTGCACTTCGTGCTCCCCGTCTACGCCCTGCTGGACTTCCTCCTGGCCCCGGGACGGAACCGGCTGCGCTGGGCCACCGTCTGGGTGGCCACGGTCTTCCCCGCGCTGTGGGCGGTGTACACCCTCGTCCGGGGCCGGATGGTCGGCTGGTACCCCTACTTCTTCCTGGACCCCGCCCTGGTGGGCGGCTACCGGGCGGTGGGCACCTACGCCCTGGGGCTGTCGATGTTCATCCTCGCCGTGGCCTTCCTGACCGTCGCCGCGACCCGATTGCCGGCCGTGCCGGGCGGGCCGGACCCCGGCCGTGCCCGGCGGCGGGACCGGTCGGCGGGGCCGTCCCGGCCGGCCGGCCGGCGACGACCCGGT